>DAIQRN010000383.1:0-3334 GCA_036786185.1 Acidovorax sp.
TACACCATGATGTCAATGCACGGTTTTTCTCGTGGTTTTGGCGCCTTGCGACACCTTTTTTTTTGCACGGCTCATACCGCAGCCGAGCTCCCTTACGCAATGGCCAAAGTGTGGCCTGCGGTGCCTGCAGACACCGCCTGCGCAGCGCGTTGCACCAAGGCCCGCTTGTTGCGTGGGCGGGGCACGTGCACCGCAGGCGGCAAGCCATTGATGGCGCCCAGGCCAAGCACCAGGGTCACGGTGGAAGAGTCTTCTTCGCGATCTTCGGTGGCGTAGGCCCGGTAGCTGCCATTGCCATGGCCTGGGCTGCGCCGCACCGCGTGAAAAGCCACGCGGGCACTGGTCACCCGGCTGCCGCCAAAAGGCAAAACGCGCAGGCGTGCATCGCGGTCCAGCGCTAGGCCCAGGCTGCCTGCGCGGTTGATCAGGTCGGTACGAACCGTGCGCCAGGTGCGCCCGCCATCGGTGGAAAACTGCCAGGTTCCCACCTGCGAATCCAGCTGTTCAATCACCATGCCCGCATACAGGGCCAGATCGGGGCAGTGGTCTTGCAGAATCTGGGCGACGCTGTTGCCCCCTACCCCGCCCCCAGCCCCCTGAGGAGAAGCGGCTCGCCGCTCGGCATGGCCCCGACGCACGGTCACGGGATGGATGGAGGATGGGCTGGCAACTGCGGTCATGTGAAACTCCCTCTCTGTTTTGAAGACGATCAACCTCAACCATGTGCGCATGGATGAACACCCGCGAGGCGCTCCTCCGTGCTTTGAACAGGTTCTTGAGGACAGTCTAAAAAACCGCTCCGGCGTGCGTCCATCGCACAAATGGACTAACAAAAATGGACTAGCCCGGCACGCCGCTTTGTGCGCAATACTTGCTGTATGTCTGCCCGTCTTTTGCTCGTTGATGACCACAACCTGTTTCGCACAGGCCTGCGCCTGATCGTGCAGGACCACCCTTCTGTGGGCTCGATTGCCGAAGCCGGGTCTGTGGCCGAGGCATGCGCCCTGCAGATGGCCGATGCCGACCTGGTGCTGCTGGACATCCAGTTGCCCGGCATGAGTGGGCTGGACGGGCTGCGGCTGATACGCCAGGCCTGCCCCAAGGCGCGCATCGTGCTGGTCTCGGCCAGCGTGGCCCCCGATGCAGTGAACGAGGCCCGTGCACGCGGGGCCGACGGCTTTTTGCCCAAGTCGGCCAGCGGCGAAGACATTCTGGAAGCCATCACCTGCGCCCTCTCCGGGCTGCCCTGCTTTCCTGCGGGCAGCGGGGCTGCACAGACACAGGCCCGCGCCCCCGGTGCGGCCACCCTCACAGCGCGGCAGCTGGATGTGCTGCGCCTGCTGTGCGCGGGCAAACCCAACAAGGTGATTGCGCGGGACCTGGGCTTGAGCGAGAACACCGTGCGCGTGCATGTGGCAGCCATCTTTGGGCAACTGGGGGTGAACAGCCGCAGCGCTGCGCTGCTGGCTGCACAGCGCATGGGGCTGGTGGCAGCCCCGAGCCATGACCTCGCCTGAACCCGCCGCCCCCCAGGGCGCAGCCCCGGTCAAGCGCACCTGGGCCTGGCCGCGCTGGGAGCGCGACGAAATCTTGCGCGAGCAGGTGGCCCTGCTGCGGCACAACTTCCCCATGACGCTGCTGGCTTCGCTGGCCACCGCTTTGGGTACGCAGTGGGTGATGTACCCGGTGGCGGACAGGCAAGCCATGCTGGGCTGGCTGGTATCGCACATGCTGGTGGTCGGTTGCGTGTACGCCGTGCTGCTGGGCATTGACAGGCAAGGCAGCGCCCACCCCCGACGTGCCGTGTGGCGCCTGATGGTGTGCATGAGCGCCATGGGCATCAGCTGGGGCAGCCTGGCCCATGTGGTGCTGCATTGGGGCCAATCTGAAAGCGTGATCTACGCCATTGGCATCATCAGCACGGTGTCTTCGGGTGCGCTGGGTCTGGGTGCGCCGCTGCTGTGGGGCTACATCATCTACCTCAGCTTTGCGATTGGCGGGGTGCTGCTGGCGCTGGCCATGGCGGGCGGCACCGTGATGTGGCCCGCGCTGCTGCTGGTGTGCGTGTACTACGCGCTGACCTCCATGCACGCCCGCACGGGCGAGCAGGCCACGCTGCGCTCCATCGTGCTCAAGCTGGAAAACGAGCGCCTGGTGACCGAATTGCGCGCCGAGTCGCGCAGGGCATTGGCGGCGCAAGAGGCGGCCGAACAGGCAGACCGCGACAAATCCCGCTTTCTGGCGGCGGCGAGCCACGACCTGCGCCAGCCGCTACACGCGATGGGCCTGTTTCTGGAGACGCTGCAGCGCAGCCCGCTCAACGCACACCAGCAAACGGTGCTGGGCCACGCCCACGCGGCATCAGGGGCCGCCGCCGAAATGCTCACCACCTTGCTCGACTACTCGCGCCTGGAAGCCGGTGTGGTGAAAGTGCGCCCGGCGGCGTTTTCCGTGCAATCGCTGTTCACGTCGCTGGAGCAGGAGTTTGGCGTCCAGGCCGATGCCTCGGGCCTGATCTACCGCACGCGCGAAACGTCTGCTGCCGCCTTTGCAGACCGCTCGCTGGTGGACCTGGTGATGCACAACTTCATCTCCAACGCCCTGCGCTACACCAGCCGGGGCGGCGTTTTGATTGCCTGCCGCCAGCGCGGCGCCCGGCTGGCACTGGAGGTGTGGGACACAGGCCCCGGCATTCCCAAAGAGCAGTGGGAAGAGATCTTCAAAGAGTTCCACCAGCTGGGCAACCCCGAGCGCGACCGGCGCAAGGGCCTGGGCCTGGGCCTGGCCATCGTGCAGCGGCTGGCCCGCGAGATGTGCACCGATGTGGAGGTGCGGTCCCGGCCCGGCAAAGGCTCGGTGTTCCGGCTCTGGCTGGACAACTGGCAAGGGGCCCTGGAAGACGAAGCCCAGCCCGTGCTGGACCCGCTCAGCCTGGCCGGTCTGAAGGTGCTGGCGATTGACGACGACGAAGCTGTGCGCATGGGTATGCAGTCCCTGCTGCAAAGCTGGGGCTGCGAATGCCTGACGGCCGAATCCGGGGCCGATGCCATGCAGGGCCTGCAACGCATGACGCCCGAACTCATCATCACCGACTTCCGCCTGCGGCACGAGGAGACCGGCAAGCAGGTGCTGCAGGCGCTGCGCTCCACATTGGGTTCGATGGTTCCCGCCATCATCATGACGGGCGACACATCGCCCCAGCGCCTGCGCGACGCCCAGTCCACCTCCGCCCTGCTGCTGCACAAGCCTGTTTCCACAGGGCAATTGCGCGATGCCATCACGCTGCTGCTGCAGCAGGCACCAGCGGCATGGTCACCCGAAGACCACACAACGG
>DAIQRN010000384.1:0-3333 GCA_036786185.1 Acidovorax sp.
ATAGGGCAAAACGGGCGGTTAGGGCCGCCCGTTGAGGTTAGACGTTGAACAGGAAATGTGGCTTGAAAGCCGCATGGATGCTTGGCATGTAGGTTGTGCCGATCATTCTGTACCCGCTCCTGTACCCACTTTTGAACACCCCTTGGCGAGATAGTCACACCAAGGCCTCGATGACCGCTTGTGGGTTGCGCTCAATCACCTTGAGCAGCACCAGTGCCGGGCCGCGTGGAGTGCGGTCGCCACGTTCCCAGTGTCGCAGAGTTGCCATGGAGAAACCAAAGCGAGCGGCGAACCGTTCTTGCGTCATGCCCACCTTGACCCGCACGGCCTTCACGTCGATGGTGCGCGGGAGATGCACGCGCACGCCGCGCGCGTCGCCCTTGGCATGGGCAATCGCCTCTTGCAGGCCCTGCTTGATGCTCTCGAATGCGGTGCTCATGATGTCTTCTCCCTCCGGATTTCGACCACACATCAGACTGGCCAGCCAAGTCATTCCACCCGGCCTTAGCCAAGTAGGCATTGTCGCCCTTGACGAACGGCATCAGGGCGTGCGGTCAGTTGTTGGAGTGGCCTCCTGGGGCATTCGAGCAATGCGGATGTTTCTTCTGAGGCATTGACGGGTGGTTTCGCAGAAACGAGTAGAGCACTGTGCAACGCACAGTGCTATCCAACAGGAGTCCTTGCGCTTGCGAGGGTTTGTTCGTGCGCAAGACGACTTTCGCAAAAATCCACACGCCTGCAAGGATTGATGATGAGCGCCATGAGTGGCTGGCACGGGCTCAACACTGGCACCGCAGATGTGCACCTCCACCATCGCTACAAACTGTCCAAAAACTCACCCGCCACCGCCACGCAGTGGTCGAAGCTCGGCGTGTATTCCAGCGTGGCGATGGCGTCGAACGCGGCCCGCAGGCTGGGATGCGGCTGCCGAATCTGGGCCAGGAAGGCACTGCGGTGGCGCAGCAAAAATGGCTTGGCTGCCAGCAACTGCACAGGCTCGCGCTCGATCACAAGCGCCAAGTCAAACAAATCACGCGCCGTGACACGGTCGCCACGGTGGTACATCTTCTTGGCAATGATCTCGGCAGCCGTCTCCACTTTCACGGCACGGCCTTGGATATCCCAAACTTCCCAGGCGTCATCCAGCAGATTGGGAGCAGACACAAAGTCCACCTCGCCCTCATCGAACTGAAGCTTGACGAACATGCCCGGCTGTTCCGTGTAGTCCTCGGTCAAGTCTGCGGCCGTGTCGCTCAGCCGAGGGGTGACAAAGCCTAGGTACTGCGGATCGGGCACAAAAATGTCGATGTCCTTGCTCAGCCGGTGGCGGTAACGGAACATCAACACGGTTCCACCGCCGAAAGTCCAGAACGGGTCGGCTATGCCGCCGTACTTGCTGATGTCGTCGGTCAGCATCAACGCACGCGGAAGCAAACTCTCCCAGGCCCCGCTGGGCAGCGCATCGGCCTTCATGCCCACAGCGCCCGGCGATGCACGGACAGCGACTGTGCGAGCCTTGCGACGTTGCGCCAGACCTTCCGAGGTGGTAGATGCGCTTGCGCGGCAGCCTCTTCCACGGCCATCACGACGGTGGGCACGGGGGCCTCATCCAGCAAATGGGTCAGGTGCGGGGCAAATGCAGGCGGCACCTCGCCGCTGGCCAGGGCCTGCTCCAACGTCTCCGGAGCCAGCTCACGCGAGTAACTGACACTGGCCGTCTTGGCCGCCATCCACAAGCCACGCTTTTTGCGCCGCGACTGGGTATCTGGCTGGGTGCTATCCAAACCCAGCACCGCCAGCACCTGTCCAACACGGTTGACACCCAGATCACTCAGGGTGCCGTTTTCCAGGCCGACCAAGGTCTGGCGCGACAGGCCGCTCAGGTGCGCCAGCTGCGCCTGGGTCAGGCCCAGCTCGGCACGCCGGGCGCCAACGACGCGGCCAATATCGATCAGGTTCATGGCTGGCATAGACCTTAAAAATGTCTTAAATATTGGACATATTAAACCTTGCCGTGCAGCCAGGCAAGTCAGGGGCGCTGATGGCTCCCGCCCGCGCACCAAGGCTAAGGCCTGGACGCTGCCTCCAATAGCCAGCTTTCCTTGGTGTAGCGGTAGTCTGCAAATTCCCGCTCAAGCGTGGTGTGGCCCAGCAGCAGGCGGCAAGCCAGGTCGGCCACGACGGCAAGCTCCTGTTCGTTGCGCACCTCCAGTGGCGCAACCAACTCCAGCCCGGTTGCCCACGACAGGCGCTTGCGCTTGCTGCTGGGGCGCACACTGCAGTCAATCCCTTGCGCTGACATTTCCTGTTCCAGGGCTCGCAGACGCTGGAAATATGCACGTGATGCTTCAGATGGCGGGCGGCAGGTGTAACTGACGATTTTCTTGCGCGATCGACCTACCTTGCGGTAGTTCGGAATTGCACCTCGCGTCAACCAATCGTCGAACGGGAACTCACCAGTTTGCTCTTGCGCCAGCTCTTCAATGGCATCGCGGTACACGTGGCGCGGATGCCGCCACCACACGATGACGCGCCGACGATTGAGGATGAAGCCCACGTCATCCCACCAAGACAATGCATCCTGCTTGACCTCGGTATAGCTGTGCGGGACAAACAATCCGCTCGGCCCCAGCCGCCATGGATGGTTGCGATGGTACTCGCGCTGCAAGCGCCCCAAGCGCTCTTGTCGTTGGTCTTTCATGCACTCCCCTGCCGCAGGCGTGCTGCCCGTGCTTGGTCAAACTTCCCGGGCTGAATGCAGCCGCCGTTCATGTCGGTCACCCCGCAAAACCCCACGCCAAAGGCCGCAAACCCCAGTCGCACCTGATCCCGGCTGTAGTCCAGGCAGTCATGGTGGTGGCCATGGAACGCCTTGCCCACACGCAGGCTGCGCGCCAGTTCATCAATCGCATCAAAGCCATGCGGGTGCGCGCTGGGCGCCTCGTGCGTCACCAGAATATCGGCACGTTGCGAGACCAGGCGAAAGTAGTCCTCCGGGAAGATGGAGCTGCGGTGCTTGCGCGGCAGGCCGTCGCGCCAGCGATTGCCCCTGCCGCAGCGCGCGGTGAACTCCTTGGAACTCTCGAACAGCCAGTCCACCGGCGGCGTCCACACCTGCCCTCGGAACACCCCGCCCAGTCCGGCAATGCGCACGCCACCGACCACGGCGACGCGGCCATGCAGGTTCCTGTCCGCCAGTGCGGAGCCAAACAGGTTGTCATAGTCAGCATCGGAGTCCGTGTCGTGATTTCCGTGGATGAACCACACTTCGGTCATCCCCAGAATGGACTCCAGCTCCACGTCCAGCGGTCGCTGCGCCTGCAGGTCGCCCAG
>DAIQRN010000385.1:0-3311 GCA_036786185.1 Acidovorax sp.
ACCTGCGCCAACCACCGCACCGACGGGCACCGTGTTTGCCCAGGCCGACCTGCCCGAGGCGGTGCGCGCACAACTGCCGGTGCTCAAGATTTCGGGCGCCACCTATTCATCCAACCCCGTGTACCGCATGGCCATCGTGAACGGCCAGGTCCTGCATGAAGGAGACCTGGCCGCACCCGGTCTGCAGCTTGAAAAAATCGAGCCGGGTCGCACGATCTGGTCGTTCAGGGGCTACCGCTACGGGCTGGCTTCGCAGTAGAAAATGCAGTCAAAATAGCCGCTAGCGCTTGATGGTAAAGCGCGAGCAGCTATAAAAAATGTAGTGATTGCGTGCTGTGGTAACCCGCGTTGCCACGCACGACGGGCTACCGGAGGAACCGGCCGTCGCGTCCCACCAGGGTCAGCTCCACGAAGCGTGATGCGTTACGTTCGGGCGTGGTAGCGTTGATTTCAAACCCGCCCAGGTCCCATTTCTTGAGGTTCCAGGTGGCGTCGATGAACGCGGCCCGTGTGGGGTTGCGGCCTGCGCGCTGCAGGGCCTCGGCAAACACGCGCGCGTTGATGTAGCCCTCCAGCGCCAGGTGCGAGGGCTCTGCCGTGGCGCCCGACGCCTTCCAGGCGGTTTGAAACTCGCGCACCACGGGCATCACCGCGTTGGACGGCAGCGGCACCACCTGCGAAATGGCCATGCCGGTGGCATCGGCGCCCAAGGCCTTCACGGTGGCGGGGGTTCCCATTACCGACAGGGCATACAGCGTCACGCCACGCTTGAGCGCGCGGAACGCCTTCACAAATTCCATCGTCGGTTTGCCTGCCAGGCCGATCACGATCGCCTCCAGGTTGCGCTCCGCCAGCTTGGCTGCGGCACTGCCAGCGTCGGAGGCGTTGTTCTCCACCGTCACCGTGGCGGCCTCGGGGAGCTTGAGGCGGTCCATTGACTGCTTGGCAGCGGTGTAGACCTCTTTGCCAAAGGAATTGTTCTGATAGACGATGCCGATGCGCTGGATGCCGATGGTGGACAGGTGCTGCACCAGCTTTTCCGCCTCGTCGGCATAGCTGGCGCGGATGTTGAACACACTCCTTGCCTTGGTGCGGCTGAGCTGCGCACCGGTGAACGGTGCGAAGAACGGAATGCCGCTGTCGATCACCTTGGGCATCATGGCCTCGATCATCGGCGTGCCCATGCAGTTGAACAGCGCGAAGGTGCCCGGATCGGCCATGAACTGCTCCACATTCGCCAGCGCCTTGGGCACTTCGTAGGCGTCGTCCTGCGTGACGAGTTCGATGGCCTTGCCGTGCACGCCGCCGCGTGCGTTGATGCCTGCAAACGCGGCCTTGGCGCCCTGGTGCATGGCCGAGCCCAGATCCCCCAGGGGGCCTGTGAGTGCCGTGGATTGGGCGATTCTGATGGTGCCTTCCTGCGCGCGGGCGGCGCTCCCCCAGCCCAGCCAGGGAAGGCTGGCCGCAGCGGCAGCCAGAACCTGGCGGCGTGCCAGCGGGCGCGGTGGGTGCAGCGCGGGGCGTTGGAGGTCTGTGTGGGACGGGGGGGTGTGCATGGTGCGGGTCTCCTCAAGGCGCCCGGGGTCGCTCGACCTTGGCCTACCGGGGCGAGGCGACATCATCCGGCTTCAATTGACATTTTTTTGTCGTTCCGACGACAATCGGGATCGTGGTATTCCCGCACCCTCCGACCGCCTGTCGTTCCTGTCTTCGTTGCTGTCTTTCTCCCCACGCCGTGCCATGGACTCTCGCATCCACCAGGATCTTTCGCTGCACCAGCGGCGCCGACCGCCCACCCCGCAGGAACTCGAGGGCATTCCCTGGCTGGGGCTGCTGCTGCCGGCAGAGCGCGAACGCGCCGTCGCGTCGCTGCAGGTGGGCGACGCCAAGGCGGGTGACTATGTGTGCCGCGTGGGCCGACCGGTGACGTACTGGTTTGGCGTGGTCGAGGGCCTGCTCAAGATGAGCAGTGACGATGCCCAGGGCCAGACCATGACGTACGCCGGCCTGCCGCCGGGCGGCTGGTTTGGCGAAGGCACCACGCTCAAGCGCGAGCCCTACCGCTACAACATCCAGGCCCTGCGAAAAAGCGTGGTGGCAGGCTTGCCCATCGACAGCTTCCACTGGCTGCTGGACCACTCCATCGGCTTCAACCGCTTTGTGATGAACCAGCTCAACGAACGCCTGGGCCAGTTCATTGCCGCGCGCGAGATCGACCGCCTGAACAACCCCGATGTGCGCGTGGCGCGCAGCCTGGCGTCGCTGTTCAACCCCGTGCTGTACCCGGGCGTGGGCGAGGTGCTGCGCATCACGCAGCAGGAGCTGGCGTATCTGGTGGGCCTGTCGCGCCAGCGGGTGAACGAGGCGCTGGCGACGCTGGAAGCGCAGGGCGCCATCCGTGTGGAATACGGTGGCCTGCGTGTGCTCGACCTGGCGGCGCTGCGCTCGAGTGTGACGCCCCCCTGAGCTGCGCACCTTCGCCTGCAAGCGGGATCAGTTGCGCGGCAATGCGGGTGCGCGCGCGGCGGCTGTGTGTGCGGGCGCAGGCACGGCCAGGGGCGAGGCGGCGGGGCCGGCCGTGCCCCAGCTGTCTTCATTGCCGCCATCGTTGCGCGAGAGGCGGAAGGTGCCCACCATCTGCGTCAGGCGCCCCGCTTGGTCTTTGAGGCTGTCGGCGGCGGCAGCGCCTTCTTCCACCAGCGCGGCATTCTGCTGGGTCATTTCCTCCAGCTCGCCCACCGACCCGCTCACCTGGCCGATGCGCTGGCTCTGCTCCTGCGTGGCGGCCGTGATCTCGCCCATGATGTCGGACACGCGGCGCACCGACTGCACCAGTTCTTCAATGGTCTTGCCGGCGTGGTTGACGAGCGTGCTGCCTTCCTGCACCTGGTCCACGCTGGTGCCGATCAGGGCCTTGATCTCGCGCGCCGCCTGGGCCGAGCGGCCCGCGAGGCTGCGCACCTCGCCCGCCACCACGGCGAAGCCCCGGCCCTGCTCGCCCGCGCGGGCCGCTTCCACGGCGGCGTTCAGTGCCAGGATGTTGGTCTGGAAGGCAATGGAGTCGATCACGCCGATGATGTCGGCGATCTTGCGCGAGCTGGCGCTGATGGTGTCCATGGTGCGCACCACCTGGCCCACCACTTCGCCGCCGCGTGTGGCCGCATCGGACGCGGTGGACGCGAGCTGGTGGGCCTGGCGGGCCGAGTCGGCGCTTTGCGACACCGTGCCGGTCAGGTCCACCAGCGAGCTGGCCGCGCTTTGCAGGTTGTGCGAGGTCTGTTCGGTGCGCTGACTCAGGTCCAGGTTGCCCG
>DAIQRN010000386.1:0-3295 GCA_036786185.1 Acidovorax sp.
AGCTCACCACCATGCACGGCCTGATCATGGTGTTCGGCGCCATCATGCCGGCCTTTGTGGGCTTTGCGAACTGGATGATTCCGTTGCAGATCGGCGCATCCGACATGGCTTTCGCCCGGATGAACAACTTCAGCTTCTGGCTGATGATCCCGGCGGCCGTCATGCTCGTATCGTCGTTCTTCATGCCCGGCGGCGCGCCCGCTGCTGGCTGGACGCTGTACGCACCGCTGACGCTGCAGATGGGCCCCTCCATGGATGCCGGTATCTTCGCGATGCACATCCTGGGCGCCTCGTCCATCATGGGTTCGATCAACATCATCGTGACCGTGCTCAACATGCGCGCGCCTGGCATGACGTTGATGAAGATGCCCATGTTCGCCTGGACCTGGCTCATCACCGCCTACCTGCTGATCGCCGTGATGCCCGTGCTGGCTGGCGCCATCACCATGACGCTGACGGACCGCCACTTCGGCACCAGCTTCTTCAACCCCGCCGGTGGCGGTGACCCGGTGATGTACCAGCACATCTTCTGGTTCTTCGGTCACCCCGAGGTGTACATCATGATCTTGCCGGCCTTCGGCATCATCAGCCAGATCGTTCCTGCCTTCGCTCGCAAGAAGCTGTTTGGCTACGCCTCCATGGTGTACGCCACTTCGTCCATCGCCATCCTGTCGTTCATCGTGTGGGCCCACCACATGTTCACGACCGGCATGCCCGTGACCGGCCAGCTGTTCTTCATGTACGCCACCATGCTGATCTCCGTGCCCACGGCCGTGAAGATCTTCAACTGGGTGGCCACCATGTGGCGCGGCTCCATGACGTTTGAAACTCCCATGCTGTTTGCCGTGGGCTTCATCTTCGTGTTCACGATGGGTGGCTTCACCGGCCTGATCCTGGCCATGGCGCCCATCGACATCCAGTTGCAGGACACCTACTACGTGGTGGCCCACTTCCACTACGTGCTGGTGGCAGGCTCGCTGTTCGCCATGTTCTCGGGCGCCTACTACTGGCTGCCCAAGTGGACGGGCGTGATGTATTCCGAAACCCGCGGCCAGATCCACTTCTGGGGCTCGCTGATCACGTTCAACATCACCTTCTTCCCCATGCACTTCCTGGGGCTGGCCGGCATGCCGCGCCGCTATGCCGACTACCCCATGCAGTTCGCCGACTTCAACGCCATTGCCTCCGTGGGCGCGTTTGGCTTCGGTCTGATGCAGGTGTACTTCTTCCTGGCCGTGGTGCTGCCCTCCATGCGTGGCAAGGGCGCCAAGGCCCCCGCCAAGCCCTGGGATGGCGCCGAAGGCCTCGAATGGGAAGTGCCGTCGCCTGCACCTTTCCACACTTTTGAAAATCCACCCAAGCTGGATGCCACGGCAACCCGCGTGATTGGTTGATAGCCATGCCCATGACGCCCGAGCAAAAGAAGAGCAACCTGCGGATGGCGCTGATCCTGGCGTCCGTGGCTGCGGTGTTCTTTGTCGGGTTCATGGTCAAAGTGGTTCTGCTGTCCCGCTGAGCCTGCTGCCGACATGAGCCTGCAACGCGAAAACGTCAAGATGGTCGGCAAGCTGGCCGTGATTGCCGCTGGCATGTTTGCCTTCGGCTACGTGCTGATCCCCATCTACAAGCACATCTGCGAGATGACGGGCATCAACATCCTGTCGCTCTCCGAGCGCCAGGTGCCCGGCAACGGTGTAGCTGGCAAGGATGTCAAGGTGCCCGCCAACACGCAGGTGGACCGAAGCCGCACCATCACCGTCGAGTTCGACGCCAATGCGCGCGGCCCCTGGGATTTCAAGCCCGCGCAGCGCTCGGTGAAGGTACACCCCGGCGAGCTGACCACGGTGATGTACGAGTTTCAGAACATACAGAACCGCCGCATGGCAGCCCAGGCCATTCCCAGCTATGCACCGCGCCAGGCGGCAGCCCACTTCAACAAGCTGGAGTGCTTCTGCTTCAACCAGTACACGCTGGAGCCCGGGGAGAAGAAGGAATGGCCGGTGGCCTTTGTCATCGACCCGCGCCTGTCCAAGGACGTCACCACGATCACGCTGTCGTACACCTTCTTTGAAGTGGGCGGCAAGACCCCGGCGGCGCCGGAGTCCACAGCGGCTGCGGGCAATGTGCTGGCCACCGGAGCGGGTTCATGAGCGCCCCCGCAGAGCACACCGTGAAGCCGCACGAGCGCAAGGGCTCCTTGCTGCGCACCGTGCGTGCCGTGGCGTGGTCGCTGATCGGTCTGCGCAAGGGCAGCGAATACCAGCAGGATGTGGAAAAGCTCAACCCGCTGCACATCGTGGCGGTTGGCCTGCTGGCAATCTTCATGTTGGTGATCGGCCTGATCGTGCTGGTCAACTGGATCGTGTGAGCCCGGTGGCTGGCGAGTGGCAGACATACCGAATAAAAAACCGAAACAAAGATTTTGAGAGTCAGGAGCTGAAATGAGTGCATCAACCCACGGCACAACCCCGTACTACTATGTGCCCGCAGAGTCGCGCCACCCGGTGATGGCGGCCATTGGCCTGTTCTTCGTGATCCTGGGTGCCACCCAGTGGATCAACGGCCATGACTGGGGCAAGTATTCTCTGCTCCTGGGCCTGGTGTGGTGGCTCTTCACGCTGTACCAGTGGTTTGGCGATGCCGTGCGCGAGAGCCAGGGCGGCCTGTATGGCCACAAGATCGACATCTCCTACCGCTGGAGCATGAGCTGGTTCATCTTCTCCGAGGTGATGTTCTTCGGCGCCTTCTTCACCGCCCTGTGGTGGGCGCGCGCGCACTCGGTGCCTGCGCTGGGCAGCCTGGACAACGCGCTGCTGTGGCCTGACTTCAAGGCCATCTGGCCCAGCATGGCTGCGGGCGTCACCGCCTCGCCGGCAGGCATCGTCGAGCCCTTCCAGACCGTCGGTCCCTTCTGGCTGCCCACCATCAACACGGCACTGCTGCTGACCTCCGGCGTGACGCTGACCATTGCCCACCACGCGCTGCGCGAGAACCAGCGCGGCAAGACCATCGGCTTCATGTGGGCCACGGTGCTGCTGGGCTTCGTCTTCCTGCTGGTGCAGGGCTACGAGTACTACCACCTGTACACCGATCTGAACCTCAAGCTCAACTCGGGCGTGTTCGGCTCCACCTTCTTCATGCTGACCGGCTTCCACGGTTTCCACGTGTTCCTGGGCATGCTGATGCTGCTGGTGATCACGCTGCGCCTGCAAAAGGGTCACTTCACGGCCGACAAACACTTCGGCTTCGAGGGGGCTGCCTGGTACTGGCACTTTGTGGACGTGGTGTGGCTGGG
>DAIQRN010000387.1:0-3290 GCA_036786185.1 Acidovorax sp.
GGGTTTCGGCAATGCGCAGCACGCTGGTGCCGGTTTGCAACTGGCCTTGCGCCCTGAGCGGGGCGGCCAGTTGCTGGGTGAGCCAGCCATTGCCCTCGGGCCAGGTGAGCACGCCTTCGCGGTCTTCGGCCACGGCTTCGCCCGGTGCATGAAAGCCGTGGCGGCTGGCAAAGTAATGCAGCCCGGCCCAGGCCGACACGCGGGCCATACCGGCGCCGTAGTCGTCGCGGCAGCAGTAGTCCAGGTACCAGCGCAGGTGCGCGTCGTCCAGGCCCTGCTGCTGCAGCCATGCTTCAAAAGTCATAGCATCTAGCGCTTGATGGGCGGGCGCCAGGCCGGTTTTTGCATCCAATGCCGCAAACTGCGGCATGGTGAAGCGGGCAGCGCGGCTGGCAGCGCCCACGGCCTGCGAAAAGCGGCGGTATTGCTCCAGCGTGGCTTCGCCCACGCCTTGCACGGGCAGCAGGCCTTCCTGCCACTCGCGCTCAAAGTACAGGCGCTCTTGCGGGCTGTGGCACAGGTGGCGTTCGTCGTACTGCCAGCGCCCGGCCACGCGCTGGCGCAGGCCCAGTTCTTCCAGCAGGTCTTGCACCTCGGGCGCGTGGTCGCCCGGCACGGGCAGGTAGTGCGCGCCCAGCGGGCAGGCCACGCCATTCACCGCCCCGGCCCGGCTGTTGCCGCCGGGGGTGTCTTCCAGCTCCAGCAGGGCAAAGTCGTGCACCCCGGCCAGGCGCAGGCTGCGCGCCGCCGCCAGCCCGGCCACGCCGCCGCCCGCGATGATGACCTGGGCGCGCCGCACCAGCGTGGGCGCGGGCAGCGGCCCCTGGGCCAGCAGGTCGCGCAGCGCGTGGCCGCGCTCCAGGTCGATGCCCGCAAAGGCGAATTCCAGCGCCGGTGGTGGTGGCTGGCAGCCAGCCAGCAATGCGGCAGCAGCGCTGCCCAGAAAGTGGCGCCGCTGCATCGTCACTCGGCCCACCGCGCGCGAATCTCCAGCAACTGCGGCAGCAGCGGGGCGAACAGCGCCACCAGGGCGGGGTCGAAGTGTTTGCCCGCCTGGGCGGCAATGTGGTCGAGCGCGTCCTGCACCGGCCAGGGCTCCTTGTAGGGGCGGCGCGTGGTGAGGGCATCAAACACATCGGCAATCGCCACGATGCGCGCGGACAGCGGAATCGCCTCGCCTGCCAGGCCGCGCGGGTAGCCGCTGCCGTCCCACTTTTCGTGGTGGGCCAGGGCAATTTCACGGGCCAGCTGCAGCACGCCCGAGGGGTGCTCGCCAATGATCTCGGCACCGATTTCGGGGTGGCGGCGCATGGTGGCCCATTCGTCTGCATCGAGCGGGCCGGGCTTGCGCAGCACCGCGTCGGGGATGCCGATCTTGCCCACGTCGTGCATGGGCGCGGCGTTGAGCAGGTCTTCGGCCCAGGCGGGGCTGTGGCCAGCAGCCAGCGCCAGCAGCTGGGCAAAGTGGCTCATGCGGATCACATGCATGCCGGTTTCGTTGTCCTTGTACTCGGCCGCGCGGCCCAGGCGCTGCACGATCTGCAGGCGGGTTTCGCGCAGCTCGTCCATGCGCACCAGCGACAGGTGGGTGCGCACCCGCGCGCGCACCACGGGCGGGCTGACGGGCTTGGTGAGGTAGTCCACCCCGCCCACGTCAAACCCGGCGGTTTCGTCCTGGCTGTCGTTCAGGGCGGTGATGAAGATCACCGGGATCGAGGCCGTGGCGGCATCGGCCTTGAGTGCGCGACACACGGCGTAGCCGTCCATGTGGGGCATCATGATGTCGAGCAGCACCAGGTCGGGCCGCTGCTCGCGGGCCACCTGCAGCGCACGCGCGCCGTCGGTGGCAAACAGCAGGCGGTAGTCTGCCTGCAGCACATGGCGCAGCACCTGCAGGTTGGTGGGTTCGTCGTCCACCAGCAGCAGGCGGGGGCGCTGGTCTGGGGCCTGGGTCATGCGGGGTTCTCCGTGGGCTCGTCGATCCAGTGGGTGCGCAGCTGCTGCAGCTGCTGCAGGGCCTGGTCGAAGTCAAAGGTGTCAATCGCTTCCTGCAAAGGCTCCATGGCCGCGGCAGGCAGCAGCTGGGCCAGAAGGTCCAGCGGCGGCTGGGCCAGTTCGGCATTTTCCAGGGCCTGCTGCAGCGCCTGCGCGGCGCTGCGGGCCTGGGTGCGCTGGGCATCGCTCAGCGGCGCATGGAGGCTGCCTTCTGCTGCGGACCCTGCGGGCTGGCGAGCGTCTTGCGCCAAGGCATGGTGCACCGCTGCCAGCGAGGCGGGCAGCTGGTTCAGCAACAGCGGCAGCGCCGTGGCGTCCATTGAGGCAGCGGCTTCTTCAATGCGCTGGGTCAGGGTTTGCAGCGGCTTCAAGGCCAGGTTGCCCGCTGCGCCGCGCAGGCGGTGGGCCAGGGCGCGCACGCCCGCCAGGTCGCGCTGGGCGGCCAGGGTCTGCAGGGCGGCGGGTGTGCCTTCATGTTCTTGCAGCAGGCGCGCCAGGGCATCGCGCAGCAGTGGCATCTGCCCCCACAGTTGCAGGCCCCGTTCCCAGTCAATGGCCGGGGGCAGGCCTGCCCCTGCGGCCAGAGCGCCCAGGCCCGAGGGGCGGGTGTTGGTGACCAGCGTACCCCAGTCCATGGCGTCGCCGGTGGTGTGCAGGCTCAGCACCCTGGCGATTTCGCGGAACAGGCGTGCGGGCTCCAGCGGCTTGCTGGCAAAGCCGTCCATGCCGGCTGCGCGGGCGTTGCGCCGGTCTTGCTCCAGCACGCTGGCCGAGAGGGCGATGATGGGCACGGCCTTGCGGCGCTGCGCCTGCTCGAAGGCGCGGATGCGCCGCGTGGCCTCCAGCCCGTCCATGCCGGGCATCTGCAAATCCATCAGCACCACATCAAACCGGCCATTGCAGAACGCCTCGACGGCCTCTTGCCCATCGCGTGCAATGGTGGTCTGGTGCCGCCCCCGGTCGAGGTGGATTTGCAGCAGCTCGATGTTGGCGGGCACATCGTCCACCGCAAGGATGCGCAGCGGGGGCAGTGCCACCCCAGGCAGGGCCGTGGGCTGGGCGGGCGCAGGCTGCCCCTCGGGCAGCGGCAGGCGCACGGTGAAGGTGGTGCCCACGCCCACGGTGCTGCGCACGCTGATGGTGCCGCCCATCAGCTCGGCCAGCTGGCGGGTGATGGTGGTACCCAGGCCGGTGCCGCCAAAACGGCGCGTGGTGGACGCATCGGCCTGCGCGAAGGGGTCAAAAATGCGGTCCAGGTGCTGGCTGGCAATGCCGATGCCGGTGTCTTCCACGTC
>DAIQRN010000388.1:0-3285 GCA_036786185.1 Acidovorax sp.
TGGATGTGGGCAGCACCGTCACCGGCCGTGTGGCCCAGGTGCGGGTGATGGAGGGCACACAGGTGCGCCAGGGCGATGTGCTGGTGCAGCTCGAATCCGACGAATTGCGCGCCGCTTTGGCCCAGGCTGCGGCTGCAGAACGCCAGGCAAAGGCGCGGCTGGAAGGCCTTCGCAGCACGGGCCGCACTGCCGCCCAAGCAGCGCGGGCGCAGGCCGATGCCTCGCTGCAAGCTGCCAGTGCCAGCCTGGCGCGGGTGCAGCAGTTGGTGGCCGAGGGGTTTTACAGCCCCGCGCAGCTTGACGAGGCACGCCGGGCGGTGGACGTGGCAAGGGCGCAGCAGCTCGGTGCGCAAGCACAACTGCAGGCCACTGCCGATGCGGGCACCGAGGTGGCCCAGGCCCAGGCCCAGTGGGCGTTGGCCCAAGCGGCCACGGTGGCTGCGCAGGCCCGCCTGGCACAAGTCACGCTGGTGGCCCCCGCCGATGCGCGCGTGCTGGTGCGTGAGGTGGAGCCTGGGCAGATCGTGCAGCCGGGCAAGGCCTTGCTCAGCCTGGCGTTGGCCGGGCCCACGCAGCTGGTAGCCCAGGTGGATGAACGTTTTCTGGAGCAACTGCAGCTGGGCCAGCCGGCCTGGGTGGTGGCCGATGCCTTTGCGGGGCAGCGCTTTGCGGCCCGTGTGCTGTCCATCGCTCCGGCGGTGGATGCGCAGCGCGGCGCCATTGAGGTGAAGTTTTCCATTGAGCAGACACCTGCCTTTTTGCGCGAAGACATGACCTTGTCGGTGGAGGTGGAGACCGCCAGACGCGAGCGCACCCTGGTGCTGCCCCAGGCCGCTTTGCGCGGCCCGGCCGGTGGCGATCAAGCCAGCGTGCTGGTGCTGCAGGATGGGCGCGCCCAGGTACGCAACGTGCGGCTGGGCCTGCGCACGCTGGATGCGGTCGAGGTGCTTGGCGGCCTGAAGGAAGGCGACACGGTGCTACGTGGCAACGCGACCTTGCAGGACGGTCAACGCGTGCGTGCCCGCACGGTGCCATGGACCACTGCTTCGTCCGCGCCCCCTGCGGCGGCCCAAGGCAATCAGGGCGGTGGCGCGGGCCCTGCGTTGACCGGCACCATGGAGCGCTGAGCCTGCCGCCATGTGGATCTGGCCCGGCTTCGAGTTTCGCGTGGCGCTGCGCTTCTTGCGCGAAGGGCGCATGCAGACCGTGCTCATCATCGTGGGCGTGGCAGCGGGCGTAGCCGTCATTGCCTATATCTCGGCACTCATCAGCGGCCTGCAGGCCAACACCCTGGCCAAAACGCTGGGTGCCCAGGCGCACGTCACGCTGCGCGCGCCGGACGATCTGGTCACCCCGGCCGCCCCGGCATTGCCAGACGCTGCCGCGCTGACAGAAACCCAGCCGCGTGCGCAGCGCTTGCGCTCCGTCGCCAATTGGCAGGCGCTGGTGCCGCTGCTGGAGGGGTTGCCTGCCGTCGCAGGCGTTTCGCCCATGGTGTCGGGCTCGGGCCTGGCGCTGCGCGGCGAGGCATCGCAGGCGATTGCCCTCATGGGCGTGGACCTCGACCGTTATGACCGCGTGGTGGGCCTGCGCTCCAAGGTCGTCAGCGGCAGTGCGCGGCTGGCGCCAGGGGAGGCAGTGATAGGCCGCGAGCTGGCGCAGGACCTGGGGGTGCGTGTGGGCGACCGCCTCACGGTGCAGACGGGCAGTGTGAGTGGCTCGGTCAGCGATTCGGTGCGCGTGACCGCACTGGTGGACCTGGGCGTGAAAGACCTGAACCGGCGCACCGTGATCGTGCCGCTGCGTGCCGCGCAAAGCCTGCTGGCGTTGCCCGGTGGAGCCACCCAGCTGGACCTGACCCTCAAGGACGTGTGGGTGGCCCAAACCCTGGCGCGAGAGCTGCAAAGCCAGTTCCCCTACAAGATCGAGAGCTGGCAAGAGAGCAATGCCCAGCTGGTGTCGGCGCTCAACGCGCAGTCCATCAGCACCTCCATCATCCGGGGTGTGGTGCTGGCGGTGGTGGTGCTGGGCATTGCCAGTGTGCTGGTGGTGTCGGTGGTGCAAAAGGGCCGCGAGATCGGCATCCTGCGCGCCATGGGCGCCACGCGGGGCCAGGTGCTGCGGGTGTTTCTGGTGCAGGGCGCCGTGGTGGGGGCGCTGGGCTCGGTGCTTGGTCTGCTGCTGGCGGTGGCGCTGATCTGGGTGTTCACCCACTTCGTGCGCGGCTCGGACGGCCTGCCGCTGTTTTCAATTGCCTTGCCGCTGCCCATGGCGCTGCAGATCGCGCTGATTGCCTCGGTGTGCGGCGTGCTGGCGGCTGTGGCCCCGGCGCGGCGCGCGGCGGCGTTGGACCCGGCGCAAGCCATCCGCATGTGAGGCCTGGATGAACACCGCGGATGCTGCTGTCCCCCCTGAATTGATCGCACTCGACGCCGTGCGCAAAAGCTACAACCTGGGCCGCCCCAGCGAGGCCGAGGTGCTGCACGGCATCAATCTGCAGGTGCGCCGGGGCGAATTCATCGCGCTGATGGGGCCCTCGGGCTCGGGCAAGAGCACCCTGCTCAACATCCTGGGCCTGCTGGAGCGCATGACGTCCGGCAGTTTTCGGCTGGATGGCGAAGAAGTGCAGGGCCTGGACGATGCGGCCCTGACTTTGCGCCGCCGCAGCACGCTGGGCTTTGTGTTTCAGTTCCACCATCTGCTGCCCGCGTTCTCGGCGCTGGAGAATGTCACGCTGCCGGCCCTCATGGCCGAGGGCCGCGTCAGCACCGCCCACCGCGACCATGCGCGCAGCCTGCTCGACGCCGTGGGCCTGGCCCAGGCCATGAACAAGCGCCCGGCCGAGCTGTCGGGCGGTATGCAGCAGCGCGTGGCCATTGCGCGTGCGCTGGTCATGAACCCGCCACTGGTGCTGGCCGATGAGCCCACGGGCAACCTTGACACGGCTTCTTCTGCTGAAGTGTTTGCCCTGCTGCGCCGCATTCACGCCGAGCGGGGCACGAGCTTTGTGGTCGTCACACACGACCCGCGCCTGGCCGCGCGATGCGACCGGCTGGTGGAACTGATTGACGGCCGCATTGCACGCGATGAGGCCATCGCCGAGGGTGTGGAGCCAGCACTGCACGGGTGATTTGTGCAGGGTGTTTGCTATTGAGTTGATAGCTGCTTGCGCTTTATGGAAGAGCGCTAGAGCCTGATTTCTTTAAGAATGGCTTGGCGCCGCGAGCAGGGAAGCCTCAGGTGCCGGCTACTGCCTTATTGGGCGCCTCGCGCGCCAGCCAGCCG
>DAIQRN010000389.1:0-3282 GCA_036786185.1 Acidovorax sp.
GCAGCGTGTTGTCGGGGTGGTTGTAGCCACGGCGCACGCCTTCGTTGATGGCGTCGTCCAGGCTGCCGGTAAAGCCTTCCCAGCGCACGTCCATGCCCACCTTCAGGAACACGTTGACGATGCCCGTGTCCTGGCAGATGGGGCGCTGGCCGGTGGCGCTCATCTTGCTGTTGGTCAGGATCTGCGCGATCGCATCCTTGGCGGCCGGGCTTTGCTCGCGCTCATAGGCGCGGGCCAGGTGGGCAATGTAGTCGGCGGGGTGGTAGTAGCTGATGTACTGGAGCGCGGCGGATACCGATTCGATGAGGTCGGCCTGGCGGATGGAGGTGGTCATGGCGGTTCGTGGGGGAGTCTGTGATCGGGAGCGCAAGCGCGTTCGTGCTCTGTCTGCCGCGCATGCCGCCGCGCGGCCAGCGCGGGACCGCAAGCTGCACTGCCGACGGCAGGCGGTGCGTATTTTGACAGACCCTCGCTGGCAGTGCGTTGCGCTCGGTCATGGCCGCGCCCGGCTTGGGTAGGCAGCCGCGCTCAGGATTCCGGCAGGGCACCGATGACCGAGGGCGTGAAATCCGCGCTGCCTGCCGGCTTGTCGCCCTGCGTCCAGGCCAGCAGGGTGTCTGCGGGCATGGGGCGCGCAAAGAAGAAGCCCTGCAGCTCATCGCAGCCCATGGCCAGCAGAATGTCGCTCTGGCCCTCGGTCTCGACCCCCTCGGCCACCACGCGCAGGTCCAGCGCATGGGCCAGGCCCACCACGGCGGCCACCACGGCGCGGGCGTCCCCGCTGTGCTCCAGGTCGTTCACAAAGCTGCGGTCGATCTTGAGCTGCTTGGCGGGCAGCTGGCGCAGGTAGTTCAGGCTGGAATATCCGGTGCCAAAGTCGTCGATGGACAGGAACACGCCGATGCGTGCCAGTCCGTCAAAGGTGCGCTGCGTCGCCTTGATGTCCTCCATGGCCACCGATTCGGTGATCTCGCACAGCAGCTGCGAGGCGTCCAGTCCGTGGAACCGCAGGGCCTGCTCGATGCGGTCGGCCAGCCCGCTCTCGCGCAGCTGGTGTACCGACAGGTTGATGGCCACCCGCATGCGCAGGCCACTGCGGGCCCATTCGGCCGTCTGGCGACAGGCCTCGTTGATGACCCAGTTGCCCAGGCGCCCGATGAAGCCAAAGCGCTCGGCCAGGGCGATGAACACCAGGGGGCTCACCGCGCCGTGCTTGGGGTGGGTCCAGCGCAGCAGCGCCTCCACACCGCTGATCTGGCCGCGCGTGCCGTCGATCTTGGGTTGATAGTGCAGGGCCAGCTCGCCGCGCTCGATGGCGTGGCGCAGGTCGTTTTGCAGCTCCAGCTGCTCGGCGGCATCCGAGCCCATGTGCGGCTCGAACAGCGCATAGCCGCCACCGCCCGCGCGCTTGGCGACATACATGGCCGCATCGGCGTTGGCCACCAGCTTGCTGCGGTCGCCATGGTCAGGGTGCACCACGATGCCGATGGAGCAGGTGATCTGCACCTGCTTGCCCGCCACCTCGAAGGGATGGGACAGGGCGCTCAGCATGCGGTTGGCCACGGCCACGCAGGCGGCCACGTCGGGCACGTCTTCCAGCAGGATGAGGAACTCGTCGCCGCCCACCCGCGCCACGGTGTCGCACTCGCGCGCCTCCTTGCGCAGGCGCTCGGCCGCGCCGCGCAGGATGACGTCGCCCGCCGCGTGGCCGAAGGAGTCGTTGATGGGCTTGAAACCGTCCAGATCGACAAACAGCACGGCCAGGCGGTCCTTGATGCGGCGGTGGTTGGTGCGTTCCAGGCGCAGCAGGGCGTGGATGAGCCGGTCCTCGAACAGCAACCGGTTGGGCAGGCCCGTGAGGGCGTCGGCAAATGCGCGCTGTTGCAGCTCGGCATTGGCGGCCTGCAGGCGGGTGTTGCTGTCCTGCAGCGACCGGGCCAGGCGCCGGGCCGTGCTCTGCTGGCGTGCATCCAGGATGGAGGTGAACAAGGTGATGACCAGCAGCAGGGCCGTGGCCATGAGCACCAGGGCCGTGAAGCTGGGTCCATTGAGTTCGCCAGCGCTCAGGCACACCGAGCCCACGGCAAAGCGGGCCGCCGCCATGCCGGTGTAGTGCATGCCGCAGATGGCCACGGCCATCACGAAGGAGGCCGCCAGCTGGTAGGCCAGGCGTTGCTCGCGCCGCACCCGCCGCAGGTGCTGAAAGATCAGCAGGGCCGATGCAGAAGCCAGCACCGCGATCAGCACCGACAAGGCCACCAGCCAGGGGTCCCAGTCAATGCCCGGCGTCATGTGCATGGCGGCCATGCCGGTGTAGTGCATGGCGCTGATACCCGCGCCCATCACCAGTGCGCCCAGGGCCAGCCGTATGCGCCCCACCTCCGCGCGGCTGGCCAGCCACAGGGCGAGGGCCGAGGAGCCCACGGCCGCCGTCCAGGACAGCAGGGTGAAGCCGCCCGTGAACCCGATCTTCATGGGCAGCTGGAAGGCCTGCATGCCCAGGAAGTGCATGGACCAGATGCCCGTGCCCATGACGATGGAGCCCGCCGCCCACCAGGCCAGCCCGATGTAACGCTGCTTTGCGCGCACCCGCCGTGTCAGATCCAACGTCACGTAGGCGGCGAGCATGGCGATGGCGAACGAGGCGGCGACAACCCACAGGTTGTAGCTGGAGGGCATGAACGGGTTCATGGACACAAAACAGGGAACGGGTTTGCTGCGTGCGGGGCGCGTTTGGGTGCCGTCAAGGCGGGAGCGCCGCAGTGAATGGCGCCGTTGGAACGGCGGATCGATATTGTAACCAGTGGTAATAAACTGACGGCGACCGAGGGCAATCACAGGGGTGGCCCGGGTGCCGCGGGCAGGGCGTGCCTGACACTGGGGCCTGGCCTTGTTCCATCGTTTCTTTTTGGGCGTGCACGACGCGCCGCCTTTCAGCAGGAGAACCGCCGCCATGACCCCAGACACCACCACCCGCACCGAACGCGACACCTTCGGCCCCATCGAGGTCCCGGCCGACAAGCTGTGGGGCGCGCAGACGCAGCGATCCCTGCAGAACTTCGACATCTCGGGCGAGCAGCAGCCGCGCGAAATCATCCGGGCGCTGGCCCAGGTCAAGCGCGCCTCGGCCGTGGTCAACCAGGCGCTGGGCCTGCAGGATGCGACAAAGACCCAGGCCATCGTGGCGGCAGCGGATGAAGTGATCGCCGGCCAGCACCCCGGCGAGTTCCCGCTGGTGGTGTGGCAGACGGGTTCGGGCACGCAGACCAACATGAACGTCAA
>DAIQRN010000390.1:0-3276 GCA_036786185.1 Acidovorax sp.
AAGCCAAGCGCACCCGCCGCAGTGCCCAAGAGGGCCAGCAGCAGGCCCGCCTGTACGCCGACTGCCTGGCAAAAAGCACCGGCCACCGCCCCGTGATCTACGGCACCAACGGTTATGAACACTGGATGTGGGACGACACCACCAGCCCACCGCGTGCGGTGCAAGGCTTTCACACGCGCGACGAGCTGGAGCTGATGCACCAGCGCCGCACCACGCGCAAGCCGCTGGCCAGCCTGCCGATTGCGGCACGCATTGTGGAGCGCCACTACCAGCAGCGCGCCATCCGCCGCATTGCCGAAACCTTTGAGCGCGACCAGCACCGCAAGGCCCTGGTGGTGATGGCCACGGGCGCGGGCAAAACCCGCACGGTGATTGCGCTGGTGGATTTGCTGATGCGCGCAGGCTGGTCCAAGCGCGTGCTGTTCTTGGCAGACCGCGTGGCACTGGTGAACCAGGCGGTGAATGCCTTCAAGGCCCACTTGCCCGATGCGGCACCGGTGAACCTGGTGACCGACCGCGCCACCGAGGGGCGGGTGTATGTATCGACCTACCCCACGATGATGGGGCTCATCAATGAAGGCGGCAATTCAGGTACAGGCGGCCAGCGCCGCTTTGGCGTGGGGCACTTTGATTTGATCGTGGTGGACGAGGCGCACCGCTCCATCTACCAAAAGTACCGCGCCATCTTCAGCTACTTTGACGCCCTGCTGGTGGGCCTGACGGCCACGCCCAAGGACGAGATCGACCGCAACACCTACAGCCTGTTTGGGCTGGAAAGTGGTGTGCCCACGGATGCGTATGGGCTGGACGATGCGATTGCCGAGGGCTACCTGGCACCGCCCAAGGCGATTTCGGTGCCGCTGAAGTTCCAGCGCCAGGGCATACGCTACGACGAGCTGAGCGACGACGAAAAAGACCAGTGGGACGCGCTGGAGTGGGACGAAGAGGGCGGCGAGGCCCCCGACGAGGTGAGTGCCGAGGCGGTGAACCAGTGGCTGTTCAACACCGACACGGTGGACAAGATGCTGGCCCTGCTGATGGAACGCGGCCACAAGGTGGCGGGCGGCGATCGGCTGGGCAAAACCATCATCTTTGCCAAAAACCAGAAGCACGCCGAGTTCATCCAGGCGCGCTTTGATGCGAACTACCCCGACCGCAAGGGCGTGTTCGCGCGCACCATCACCTTCAAGACGGAGTACGTGCAGTCGCTCATCGATGACTTCTCCAAAAAGAACGATGCCCCGCACATCGCCATCTCGGTGGACATGCTGGACACCGGCATTGACGTGCCCGAGGTGGTGAACCTGGTGTTCTTCAAGATGGTGCGCTCCAAGGCCAAGTTCTGGCAGATGGTGGGGCGCGGCACGCGCCTGTGCAAAGACCTGTACGGGCCGGAGCAGGACAAGAAGGACTTTTTCATCTTCGACTTCTGCCAGAACCTGGAGTTTTTCAGCCAGGAGCTGGAGGGCAGTGAGGGCGCGGTGGCCTCGCCGCTGTCGCAGCGGCTGTTCAATGCGCGGCTGGAGCTGATTGAAGTGCTCGACAAGCGTTTGACCAGCAACGGCGTGGCCGACGAAGCGCAGCAATCGCCCGTGCTGACCGAGGCCGCCATCCGCCGCGACACCGCTGGTCTGCTGCACAGCATGGTGGCGGGCATGTCGCTCGACAACTTTGTGGTGCGCCCGCAGCGCCGCTGGGTCGAGGCCTGGGCGCAGCCAGATGCGTGGAAGCGCCCCACGCCGGAGCAACTGGCCGAGGTGGCAGCGCACCTGTCGGGCCTGCCCACCGCAGTGCGTGATGACGACGAAGACGCCAAGCGCTTCGACGCCCTGCTGCTGAACACCCAGTTGGCCCTGCTGCGCAGCGAGCCGGCCTTGGCACGGCTGCAAACCAAGGTGCAACAGGTGGCCAACGCCTTGCTGGAGAAAGCCAACATTCCGGTCGTGCGCGAGCACCTGCTGCTGATCGAGGCGGTGGCAGGCGATGAGTGGTGGCAGGACGTGACCTTGCCCATGCTGGAGCAAGCGCGCCGCAAGCTGCGCAGCCTCATCAAGCTCATCGAGAAAAGCAGCCGCCAAGTGGTCTACACCGACTTTGAAGATGCCATTGGCGAGACCGCTGAAGTCGATTTGCCCCTGGTGGCCAGCGCGGTGGACTTTGACCGCTTTCGCGCCAAAGCCAAGGTGTTTTTGCGCGCCCATGAAAACCGGCTGGCGCTGCACAAGCTGCGGCGCAACCAGCCCCTGACGGACGCTGACCTGCAAGAGCTGGAAGCCCTGCTGCATGAGGCGGGCGGCACCGATGGCGACATCGAGCGCGCCCGCACGCTGCATGCCAGCCTGCCGATGTTCATCCGCTCTCTGGTCGGGCTGGATCGGGAGGCGGCCATGATCGCCTTTGCGGGCCTGATCGCGGCAGGTACCGCCAGTGCCAGCCAGTTGCAGTTCATCAACGAGATCGTGCAGCACCTGACGGAACACGGTGCCATGCCCGCGGCCCGGCTGTACGAATCACCCTTCACGGACATTCATGCGCAGGGGCCGGACGGTGTTTTTGATGCGCAGCGGGTGGAGCAGCTTTTTTCTGCCCTGCACCAATTCGACCTCCCGCGCGCTGCGGCTTGAGCATCAAGTGCTTCAAGTCATAAAACGATAGCTGCCAGCGCTTGCTGCATAAGCGCTGGAGGCCGATTTGACCATTATTCCCGCGCGATCCCCAGTTCGGCCAGCTCCGCGTCGGTGAAAACCCGCGAGCGTGTGTGGAAGGCCTTGCCCTCGGGGCCTTCGAGCGAGAAGGTGCCGCCCGTGCCCTCGATCACGTCGATGATGAGCTGCGTGTGCTTCCAGGTCTCGTACTGCGCGCGGCCGATGTAGAACGGGCAGCCGCCGATGTCGCCCAGGTACACGTCGCCCGCGCCCATGGTGATCTCGCCGGGCAGGTAGCAGTTGGCGGCGCTGTTGTCGCAGCAGCCGCCCGACTGGTGGAACATCAGGTCGGGCCCGTGCTTGGCTTGCAAAAAGGCCACCAGCTCCAGCGCGGCGGGGGTGGCGATGACTTTGTCGACCATGGCTGTCTCCTTGTGCGGAAGAAAAAAGGGGCCGCAGCCCCTTTCGATCAGAAGAAGCCCAGCTTGTTTTCTGAGTAACTCACCAGCAGATTCTTGGTCTGCTGATAGTGATCCAGCATCATCTTGTGCGTCTCACGCCCAATGCCCGACTCCTTGTAGCCGCCAAACGCTGCGTGCGCGGGGTACGCGTGGTAGCAGTTGGTCCACAC
>DAIQRN010000391.1:0-3271 GCA_036786185.1 Acidovorax sp.
CAGATCATTTTCGGCATCATCGTTATCGGGCTGATCGGCCTGGTGTCGGATTCCTTCTTTAAGTACGTCAACCGCCGCATGTTTGCATGGAGTGCCCTGCGATGAGCCAGCTATCTATCCAAGGCGTATCGCGTACCTTCACCAGTGCCAAGGGCGTTGCCACGCAGGCGCTGCTGCCGGTGGATTTCGATGTGCGCGAGAACGATTTCGTCACCATCCTTGGCCCTTCGGGCTGTGGCAAATCGACCATGCTGCGCATCGTCGCCGGCCTGGATTCGCCCACCTCGGGCCGCGTGCTGCTCGATGGCCGCCCGGTCGAAGGTCCCGGCGCTGACCGGGGCATGGTGTTCCAGAGCTACACGCTGTTCCCCTGGCTCACCATCGAGCAGAACATCCGCTTCGGCCTGCGCGAGCGCGGCATGCCCGAGGCGCAGCAGAAAGAGCGCGCTGCCTATTTCATCGCCAAGGTGGGTCTGCGCGGCTTTGAGCAGCACTTTCCCAAGCAGCTGTCGGGTGGCATGCAGCAGCGCACGGCCATTGCCCGCGCACTGGCCAATGACCCCAAGATCTTGCTGATGGACGAGCCCTTTGGTGCGCTGGACAACCAGACCCGCGTGCTCATGCAGGAGCTGCTCCTGGGGATCTGGGAGTCGGAGCGCAAGACCGTGCTGTTCGTCACCCACGACATCGATGAGGCCATCTTCATGGCCAACCGCGTGGCCGTGTTCAGCGCCCGTCCGGGCCGCATCAAGACCGAGCTGGCCGTGGATCTGCCGCACCCGCGCCACTACACGATCAAGACCAGCCCCGAGTTCATGGACCTCAAGGCGCGTCTGACCGAAGAGATCCGCGCCGAATCCATGGCGGCAGATCTGCATTGATTCAACCCATCGCTGTACCGTGAGCGCCCATCCCTCCCGCCATCCTGCTGCTGCGCCGCGCAGCGCTGTCCGTGCCGCACCCGCCAAGAGGGCGACAGGCCTGGCAGCGCCCGTGCAGGCCATGGCACTGTACGAGCAGGTCAAGGACCATATCTCGCGCAAGATCCAGGAAGGCATCTGGCGCGCGGGTGACCGCCTGCCGTCCGAGAACGAACTGGTCACCCAGTTCGGCATCTCGCGCATGACGGTGAACCGCGCGCTGCGCGAGCTGGTGGAGCAGGGTCGCATCGTGCGCGTGGCTGGCGTGGGCAGCTTCGTGGCCGAGGCCAAGCCCCAGTCCACGCTGCTGCAGATCGCCAACCTGGCCAGCGAGATCCGCCAGCGCGGCCATGACTACCGCTGTGATTTGCTGGCGGTGGAGCGCACCTCCGCCACGCTGGAAGTGGCCGCTGCGCTGGACTTGCGCACGGGGGAGTCGGTGTTCCATTCGCTGTGCGTGCACCGCGAGGACGGCCTGCCCGTGCAATTGGAAGACCGCTACGTGAGCCCGCGCCAGGCGCCCCAGTTCGCCGCGCAGGATTTCACGCAGCAGCAGCCCTCTGAATACCTGGTGCGCAACGTACCGTTCGACCAGATCGAGCATGTGGTGGATGCCGTCATGCCCACCGCCGAGCAGGCCGCGTTGCTGGAAATGTCGCCCCACGAACCCTGTCTGGTGCTCACCCGCCGTACCTGGTCGCGCGGAGCGCCCGTCACCGTTGTGCGCTGCCTGCACCCGGCCACCCGCTACCGCCTGGGCAGCCGTTTTCGGGCCGACGGCAACCCCATTGCAGCTTGAGTATTTCGAAAAGCGTTTCCCGTTCTCTTTGGCTTATATTTACTTGTATATACAGGATCGGTGCCATGACACAAAAAACCATTTCCTCCCTCACCTTGCACCCCGGCCGCGTCACGCTGGCCGAGCTGCGTCGCATCCACGCGGGGCCCGTGCAGCTGTCGCTGGACCCGTCGGCCCGCACATTGCTGCAGCAGTCGCTGGCCACGGTGCAGCGCATCGTCGATGAGGACCAGGTGGTCTATGGCATCAACACCGGCTTTGGCAAGCTGGCCAGCACCAAAATCGCCCACGAACGCCTGGCCGAGCTGCAGCGCAACCTGGTGCTGTCGCACAGCGTGGGCACGGGCGATGCGCTGCCCGACGACGTGGTGCGCCTCATCCTGGCCACCAAGGCCATCAGCCTGGCGCGCGGCCATTCGGGTGTGCGCCCCGAGCTGGTCGATGCGCTGCTGGCGCTGGCCAATGCCAACGTGCTGCCCGTGATCCCGGCCAAGGGCTCGGTGGGTGCCTCGGGCGACCTGGCGCCGCTGGCGCACCTGGCGTGCGTGCTGATCGGCGAAGGGCAGGCCAAGGTCAACGGCGCCGTGGTGCCCGGCGCCGAGGCCATGCGCTCCATCGGCCTCGAACCCTTCGTGCTCGGCCCCAAGGAAGGGCTGGCCTTGCTCAATGGCACGCAGGTGTCCACGTCGCTCGCGCTGGCGGGCCTGTTTGGCGCCGAAAGCGTGTTCGCCGCCGCGTTGGTGGCAGGCTGCCTGTCGCTCGAAGCGATCAAGGGCTCGGTCAAACCTTTCGACGCGCGCATTCATGAAGCGCGCGGCCAGGCTGGGCAAATCGCCGTGGCCGCCGCCGTGCGCGCCTTGCTCAATGGCAGCGAGATCGACCCCTCGCACCCGCACTGCGGCCGTGTGCAAGACCCGTACTCCATCCGCTGCGTGCCGCAGGTGATGGGCGCCTGCCTGGACAACCTGCACCACGCCGCGCGCGTGCTGACCATCGAAGCCAATGCGGCGTCCGACAACCCCCTGGTGTTCGACAACGGCGACGTGATCTCCGGCGGCAACTTCCACGCCGAGCCCGTCGCCTTTGTGGCCGACATCATCGCGCTGGCGGTGGCCGAGATCGGTGCCATCTCCGAGCGTCGACTGTCGTTGTTGCTGGACCCGGGCCTCTCGGGTCTGCCCGCGTTCCTGATCCGCGACAGCGGCGTGAACTCCGGCTTCATGATCGCCCAGGTCACCGCCGCCGCATTGGCGGCCGAGAACCAGTGCCTGGCCAACCCCAGCAGCGTGACCAGCCTGCCCACCTCGGCCAACCAGGAAGACCATGTCTCCATGGCCACCTACGGCGCGCGGCGCCTCGCAGACATGGTGCGCAACGCGGCGGTGATGGTCGGCATCGAAGCCATGGCCGCCGCGCAGGGCATGGAGTTCGATCGCAGCCTGAAATCTTCCGCTTTGATCGAACAGCAATTAGCCGCCATCCGCGAGCGCGTGGCCTACCTGGAGCAAGACCGCTACCTCGCCCCCGACATCGAAGCCATGCGCGCCTGGGC
>DAIQRN010000392.1:0-3261 GCA_036786185.1 Acidovorax sp.
CCCACGACCCTTGGCTTCGGAGGCCAATACTCTATCCACTGAGCTACAGCCGCTTGGGCACGCACCGAAGCGCGCCGCAAAGCGGGGCATTATCGCACGCTGCTAGACAGCGAACCCCAGACCACGCAAATAGACATCCACCGCACCCGCCCCGATGGCACACAGGTCAAACCCGGCCCCACCCAGAATCCATGCCTGCAGCAAACCATCAAACAATGCCTGCAGTCCCAGCGCCGCATCCGCCAACGGCATGGGCAGCACTACCGCCGTCTGCCGTGCCGCCAATTCCAGGTTCTGCGCCAGTTGGCCGCGAAAACGTATCAACGCCGCCTGGTGGCGCTCGCGCAATGCACTGAGCTCGCTCACGTATTCCACGCGGTACATGGCGATTTCAAACACCCGGCGCGTTCGGGCGTCATTGACGATCATGGCCAGCAACTGCTGCACCATGCTGCGCACGCGCATCAAGCGATCGCCAAGGTCGGCCAGGCTATCGGCGCTGCGCACGGCATCCAGCGGCAAACTGATGCGATCGACCATGGCATTGAACAAATCCACCTTGTCCTTGAAGTGCCAGTAAATCGCCCCGCGTGTCGTCCCCGCCGCCAGGGCGATCTCGGCAAGCGAGGCGCGCGCCACGCCCTTGTCATAGAACACCTGCTCGGCAGCATCCAACAGCGCCCGCCGGGTGGCGTCTGCATCTTCCTTGGTGCGGCGGGCCATGTTGTTTTGTGTCCTGTTCAAATTTGCTGCGTCATTATACATTCATCGATGTATGTATAATCCGCAATTCCCTGCAATGACCACCCAGCCACGCCGCATGGCGCCGCCGCGCCCAGCCACACAGCATTCCGCTAGTCAAAGGACACTCATGTCACCCCAAAAACACCTTCGGAACCATTCTCCCGCCAGCCCGCAGCAGCGTTCCGTCGCAACAGCGGCACTGGCTTTGACCGCGGCGCTGATCTTGGCTGCCTGCAACAAGCCCGAAGGACAGCCCACGGGCGGCAAACCGGGCGCGCCCGAGGTTGGCGTGGTCACGGTACAGGCGCGCGAAATCGGCCTGGTGACCGAGCTGCCTGGCCGACTGGAGGCTTCGCGCGTAGCCGAGGTGCGCGCGCGCGCCGCTGGTATCCTGCAGAAGCGTGTCTTCAGCGAAGGCAGCGATGTGAAGGCAGGCCAGACACTGTTCCTCATCGACAGTGCCCCCTACCAGGCCAGCCTGGCGCAAGCCGAGGCCAGCGTGGCCCAGGCGCAGGCCAGCCTGGCGCAAAGCCGCGCGCTGGCCGAGCGCTACCGCCCCCTGGTGGCCGTGAATGCCATCAGCAAGCAGGACTACGACAACGCCGTGGCGGCGCAAAAATCCGCCGAGGCCAACGTCGCCGCCGCCAAGGCGGCCGTGACCACGGCCCGCATCAACCTGGGCTATGCCACGGTGACGGCGCCCATCTCCGGACGCATAGGCCGTGCCCTGGTCACCGAGGGCGCGCTGGTCGGCCAGGGTACTCCGACGCAACTGGCGGTGATCCAGCAGATCGACCCGCTGTACATCAACTTCACGCAATCCGCCGCCGATGCCCTCAAGCTGCGCGCCGCCGTGGCCAGCGGCAAGTACCAACAGGCCGGTGCCAACGCCGCCAACGTGCGCGTGGTGCTGGAGGACGGCAGCGTGTACCCACAACCCGGCCGGCTGCTGTTTACCGACCTGACGGTGGACGCAACCAGCGGCCAGGTGACCCTGCGCGCCGAGATCCCCAACCGCGACCGCTCGCTGCTGCCCGGCCTGTACGTGCGCGTGCGCCTGGAACAGGCCCAGGTGGACAACGGCATCTTGCTGCCCCAGCAGGCCGTCACCCGCTCTGCCAAGGCCGATACGGTGATGGTGGTGGACGCAGACAACCATCTCACGCCCCGCCCCATCAAGCTCGGGCCGGCGCAAGGCTCCAACTGGGTGGTCCTCGACGGCCTGAAGGCCGGCGAGCAGGTCATGGTGGACGGCTTCCAGAAGCTGCCACGCGGCAAGCCTGGCGACCCCATCGTGGTGAAACCAGTACCGTGGCAGGCCGGCGGCGCCGCCAAGGCAGCTGCCACCCCCGCATCCGCCGCCAGCCAGCCCGCCGCCACGCCGGCCAAACAATAAGCATCAGGAGCGCGGCACATGGCCAAGTTCTTCATCGAGCGCCCCGTCTTCGCGTGGGTGGTCGCCATCTTCATCATCGTGATCGGCGCCGTTTCGATCACCCGATTGCCTATCGCGCAGTACCCCGCCGTGGCGCCACCGACCATACAGGTGTCGGTGACCTATCCCGGCGCCACCGCGCAGACCCTTGAGGACACCGTACTCGCCGTCATCGAACGCGAGATGAACGGCGCCACCGGCCTGGCCTACATGGAGGCCACAGCCCAGGCCAACGGCACGGGCACCATCGTGCTGAGCTTCGAGCCCGGCACCAACGACAGCCTGGCCCAGGTGGACGTACAAAACCGCCTGTCGCGCGCCACGCCGCGCCTGCCAGCGGCAGTGACGCAGCAGGGTGTACGCGTGGAAAAGTCGCGCGCCAACTTCCTGCTGTTCGCCATGCTCACGTCGGATAACCCCGACATCAGCATCGATGCGCTCAACGACTATGTGGTGCCCGAACTGCAGCGCCTGCCGGGCGTGGGCACGGTCACCCAGTTCGGCGCCGAGCGCGCCATGCGCATCTGGATCGACCCGGCCAAGCTCAAGGGCTTCAACCTGTCGCTGGACCAGGTCAACGCGGCCATTCGCGCGCAGAACCTGCAGGTGTCCGCGGGCAACCTCGGCGACCTGCCCAGCCTCGAGGGCCAGACCACGACCGCCACCATCGTGGTGCAGGGCCAGCTGGCCAACGCCGAGGAGTTCGGCAACATCGTGCTGCGCGCCAACACCGACGGCTCCGCCGTGCGCCTGAAGGACGTGGCACGCATCGAGCTGGGCGCGCAAAGCTACAACACCAGCGCGCGCCTCAACGGTACGCCCGCGGTCGGCATGGGCGTGCAGCTCACTCCCACGGCCAACGCCCTGGCCACGGCCAAGACCACGCAGGCCAAGCTGGCCGAGCTGCAGCAGTATTTCCCACAGGGCGTGAAGTACACCCTGCCGTATGACACCTCGACCTTCGTCGCGGTGTCCATCAAAAAGGTGGTCAGCACCCTGCTGGAGGCCGTGGTGCTGGTGTTCCTGGTGATGTTCCTGTTCCTGCAGAACTTCCGCTACACCATCATCCCGACCATCGTTGT
>DAIQRN010000022.1:0-13062 GCA_036786185.1 Acidovorax sp.
GGTTGTTGGGCATCAGCACCACGTAGCGGCCGGCCAGGCTGATGAAGGTGGTCAGGGCCGCGCCCTTGTTGCCGCGTTCTTCCTTTTCGACCTGGACCAGCAGCTCCTGGCCTTCCTTGATGACCTCGTTGATGCGCGCCTGGCTGGGCGACACGCCGGGGGCGAAGTACTGCTTGGAAATTTCCTTGAACGGCAGGAAGCCGTGGCGGTCCTCGCCGTAATCGACGAAGCAGGCTTCCAGCGAAGGCTCGACGCGCGTGACGACGGCCTTGTAGATGTTGCCCTTGCGCTGCTCGCGCCCTTCGATCTCGATTTCGTAGTCGAGGAGCTTTTGTCCGTCGACGATGGCCAGGCGCCGTTCTTCGGGCTGCGTGGCGTTGATGAGCATCCGCTTCATGATGCGATTCCTTCAGTGTTTCGCGGACAGCAGCGGGCAGCCAACTAGCAAGGCTGCGCGGGCTGCCGCCCACAGTTTCCAAACCAATACAACAAGCTCTACAGGAGCTGTGAATGCCTGGACTGACGCATCGAAACGAAAGGAATTGCCGGGGATGCCAATGATCTGCCGCGCTCTAGCGCAGCATCGGGTGGCAGGGGCGCGTGGATGGGGGCGAGTGGTAGGAGTGCAGTTTTGCTATCAAAAAAGTAGCTGATTGCGCTTGCTGGCTGGGCGCTGAGGGCGGATTTGAGCCTGCAGCCGCAGGCCACAGCCCGCGCCACAAGGTCATCATCCAGTTCATCAGCAACCACATGCTCGCTTTGATCCGCTGGCAGGCTGCGCCCGGATAGGGTGCATCTGCCAGCTTGGGGGATTCCGGTTCAGTGTTTCAATCTGTCAGCCCGCCGTGCGGCGTGCTGGCCATCACAGGCATCTGGCCTGCAATCTGCGCGCACGACGCCCGCTGGCATCGACCTGCCTGCGCGCAGGGCAAGGGCTGCGTGGACTAAACTCCAGGCAAATCAACCACTTACATAACAACGCGCAGGTGAAACACATTATAGGCGCCAAACCGCCAACCGACCGCGCCGCGACGGCCAGCCCGCCAGCGGCCCGCCTGGTGGAGGTCGATGAAAACTCTGCAGGCCAGCGGCTGGATAACTTTTTGATACGCCACCTCAAGGGCGTGCCCAAGACGCATGTCTATCGCATCATCCGCAGCGGCGAGGTGCGCATCAACAAGGGCCGCGCCAGTGCCGACACCCGCGTGGAGGCGGGGGACGTGGTGCGCGTGCCGCCCGTGCGCATCTCCGACAAGGTGGTGGAGAAAGCCGAGCGCCCGGCGCCCGCCCGCGAGTTCCCCGTCCTGCTTGAAGACGATCACCTCATCGCCATCGACAAACCCGCTGGCGTGGCGGTGCATGGCGGCAGCGGCGTGAGCTTTGGCGTGATCGAGCAATTGCGCCAGGCGCGGCCGGGTGCGAAGTTCCTGGAACTGGTGCACCGGCTGGACCGCGAGACCTCGGGCATCCTGCTGGTGGCCAAGAAGCGGTCCGCACTCACCCACCTGCAAGACCAGTTCCGTGAGCGGGAGACGGGCAAGACCTATCTGGCGCTGGTCACCGGCACCTGGCCCGCCACCAAGAAGGTCATCGACCTGCCGCTGCACAAATACCTGCAGGCGGGGCCGGAAGGCACCTCCGGTGCCGGCGAGCGCCGCGTGCGCGTGACCACGGCCGACGACCCGGACGGCATGCGCTCCATCACCCTCGTCAAGGTGCGCGGCACGGTGGCGGCCCGGCCCGAGCAGGGTCTGCCCGAGATGTCCTTGCTGGAGGTCACCATCAAGACTGGCCGCACCCACCAGATTCGCGTGCACCTGGCCAGCCAGGGGCACGCCATCGTGGGCGACGACAAGTACGGCGACTTTGAGCTGAACAAGCGCCTGCAAAAGCAGGGGATGAAGCGCATGTTCCTGCATGCCTGGCGGTTACAGTTCAGCCACCCCGCCTCGGGAGAGCGCATCGAACTGCGCGCCGAACTTCCCCCCGAGCTGGCTGCCTTCCTCCCCGGACCCGCCTGATGCTGACCTCCCGCCCCCGCCGCTTCGACCTCATCGCCTTCGACTGGGATGGCACGCTGTTCGACTCCACCGCCATCATCGTGCGCTGCATCCAGGCCGCGGTGCGCGATGTGGGCGGCACGGTGCCCACCGACCAGGAGGCGGCCTACGTGATCGGCATGGGCCTGATGCAGGCGCTGGCCCATGCGGCGCCCGATGTGCCGCCCGAGAAGTACACCGAGCTGGGCAACCGCTACCGCTTTCACTACATCCAGCACCAGGACGACCTGAGCCTGTTCGACGGCGTGCTGCCCCTGCTGGCAGACCTGCGCGAGCGCGGCCACCTGCTGGCCGTGGCCACGGGCAAAAGCCGGCGCGGACTGGACGAGGCCCTGCATTCGGTGCAGCTCAGGGGCGTTTTTGACGGGTCGCGCACGGCGGACCAGACCGCGGGCAAGCCCCACCCATTGATGCTGCAGGAGCTGATGGCCGACTTCGACGTGCTGCCCGAGCGCCTCCTGATGATTGGCGACACCACGCACGACCTGCAGATGGCCGTGAACGCGGGCTGCGCCAGCGTGGGCGTGAGCTACGGCGCGCACGACCCCGGCGTGTTCGAGGTGCTCAACCCCCTGCACGTGGCCCATTCGGTGCGCGACCTGCACGACTGGCTGGTGCGGCACGCCTGAGATGGCCGACGAGCGCGCCATCCCCCTGTGCCGCAGCGCCGACCTGCAAGACGGCGGCTTGGCCGTGCCTTTTGACGTGAGCTACGCAGGCCAGACCTGCCGCGCCTTTGCCATCCGCTATCGGGGCGTGGCCCACGCTTACCTCAACCGCTGCACGCATGTGGCGATGGAGATGGACTACCAGCCCAACCGTTTTTTTGATGACAGCGGCCAGTGGCTGCTGTGCGCCACCCACGGCGCGGCCTACCTGCCCGCCAGCGGTGAATGCGCGGGCGGCCTCTGCCGGGGTGGCCTGGTCAAGGTGGCATTGACGGAAAGCGACGGCGTGGTGCACTGGCATACTGCGCACAACCTGCAGCCCTTGAGTTTTGATCCATGACCGAGTCCACCCGCACCGAACCCACCGGTTTTGGGGCAAATGCCCCTTCAGCGCCCGACATGTGGGCGCAAGCAGCTACAAATTCAGGAGCATCCGTGAGCAACTCATCGCGTGAACCCGGCTGGGAACGTGCCACGCTGGAAAAGCTGGCTTTCGCCGCTCTCAAGGAACAGCGCAGCGCGCGGCGCTGGAAGATCTTCTTTCGCCTGGCCTGGCTGGGCCTGATCGCCGCCGTGGTCTTTGTTGCGCTGCAGCAGTCCTCATCCACCACCAGCAAGAGCGCGCCGCACACGGCCGTGGTGGACATCAAGGGCGAGATCGCCAGCGGGGCCGAGGCCAGCGCCGAGTTCGTCGTGGCCGCCATGCGCAGCGCGCTGGAGGACGAGGGCTCGCAGGCGCTGGTGCTGCTCATCAACTCGCCCGGCGGCAGCCCGGTGCAAGCCGGCATCATCAACGACGAAATCGTGCGCCTGAAGGCCAAGCACAACAAGCCGATCTACGCCGTGGTCGAAGAGACCTGCGCCTCGGCCGCCTACTACATCGCTGCTGCCGCCGATGACATTTACGTGGACAAGGCCAGCATCGTGGGCAGCATTGGCGTGCTGATGGACGGCTTTGGCTTTACCGGCACCATGGAAAAACTGGGCGTGGAGCGCCGCCTGCTCACGGCGGGTGAGAACAAGGGCTTTCTCGACCCCTTCAGCCCCCAGACCGAGACCCAGCGCGCCTATGCGCAGACCATGCTCAACCAGATCCACCAGCAGTTCATTGCCGTGGTGAAGGCGGGGCGGGGCGACCGCCTCAAAACCACGGCCGACACCTTCAGCGGCCTGTTCTGGACCGGCCAGCAGGCCGTGGAAATGGGCCTGGCCGACCAAATGGGCAGCCTGGACTACGTGGCGCGCGAAGTGGTCAAGGCCGAGGACATCATCGACTACACCCGCCGCGACAACGTGGCCGAGCGCCTGGTCAAGCGCTTTGGCGCTGCCGTCGGACTGGGTGCGGTGAAGTCGCTGTCTGTCGCGGGGCCTCAGCTGCGCTGAGCGCGCATGGCGGCCGGGGCGCAAGGCCTCAGCTGCTCAATCCGCCCGTTGTGCGGGGTGTGCGGGAACCGTCTTCCAGGATGATGTCGTCCGCCACCAGCTTGCCGGAGTCGTCCCATTGCCTGCGTTCCGTGAGGCGGGTGCGCCCCCGGGCATCGGGGTCGGAGTACTGCTCTTGCACGACCAGGCGGCCACTGCCGTCAAAGGCCTGGTGCGTGCCCACGGGCGCGTGGTCGGCGTTGAAGTGCCCGCGTTGTGCCAGCTGGCCGTTGTCGCGGTACATCTCGCGCAGCAGGCGGGCGTCTTGGCCGGTGCCGCTCCACAGGCTGCGCTCGCGCAGGGCACCGTTCAGGTACCAGCGCTCCAACTGCACTTCGCGGCCTTCGGCAAAGCTGCGCTGCTCGATGAGCTGGCCCGACGCGCCGTAGCGCTTGGCGCTGGCCAGTTGGCCGCGCGTATCGCGCAGCGTACGGTCGTCCGGCGCGAAAATGCGCTCTTCGCGCAGCACGCTCTTGCCGCCCTCGGTGTAGAAGCTCTTGTGCACGCGCTGGCCATCCACCATGAACTGCTGGGCCGCGACGAGGCCGTCGCTGGACCATTCGGTGGCGCTCAGCAGGCGGCCCTGGTCGTAGCGCAGCTGGGCAGACCGTGCACCGCTTTCGGCAAATAGCGCGGTGTCGGTGGCGCCGTCAAAGCCGCAGAATTTGCGGTCCTCGGGCAGCACGCTGGTGCGCGGGCAAAGCAGGCGTGTGGGCTGGCCCTTGCCGTTGTACTCCACTGAAAAGAGCTCCTGCCCGTTGTCGTGGAAGGACACGCGATCCACGCGGCCCGTGGCGTCAAAGCGGCGCACGGCCCCTTGGGTGCGGCCGTTGTCCGTTGTCTCTTCGCGGCGCAGCGTGCCGTTGGGCCAGAACTCCGCCACCCGGCCCTGGCTGTTGCCGCGTTCGTTCACCGTGCGCTCGCGCAGCAGGCGGCCCTCGCGGTCGAACATGCGCTCCAGGCCCATGAACTTGCCGTTTTGCAGCTCTTGCTCGCGCTGGACTTTGCCGGTGCCGTCGTCCCGGCAGCGCACCAGCCCCGACTTGCCCGCCAGATCCGCACCGTTGGAGATGTTGATGGGCTGCTCATTGAGTTTACAGCGAATAATGGCGCTAGCGCTTGTGCAGCAAGCGCTGGCAGCTATGAATAAAAGAGCGGAGGGGTAGCGCATGGGCGGCATGGTCAATGGCCCAGGGCGAACACGACGGGCGTGCGGTTGTCGGGTGGCAGGTCGTGCTGACGCCATTGGCGCACGGGCAGGCTGTGGACGCGCGCCTCGGGCAGCGTGAGACCGCTGGCCAGTGCCAGGCGGGTGTGGGGCTGCAGCACCTGCAGCAGTGCCTGCCACAGGGCGGCGTTGCGGTAGGGGGTCTCGATAAATAGCTGGGTCTGCCCGGTCTTGTGGGCCAGGGCTTCCAGCTCGCGGATGCGCTGGGCCCGCTCCTGCGCGTCCTGCGGCAGGTAGCCCACAAAAGCAAAGTTCTGCCCATTGAGCCCGCTGGCGGCCAGCGCCAGCAGCAGCGACACCGGGCCCACCAGCGGCACGACGGGGATGGACAGGTCGTGCGCCGCGCGCACCACGGACGAGCCGGGGTCGGCCACGGCGGGCATGCCTGCCTCGCTGACCAGTCCCATGTCGTGCCCGGCCACGGCGGCGGCCAGCAGCGGGCGGGCGTCGAAGGGGGCCGAGCCCTTGCCGCCGTGGTCACCCTTCTTGTGCACCTCGCGCGGCAGCTCGGTGATCTGCTGCTGTTGCAGGGGCGCGGCCAGGGGGTGGAGCGCGTCGATGCGCTTGAGGTAGGCGCGCGTGCTCTTGGCGTTCTCGCACACCCAGTGCGTCAGGCGCGCGGCGGTCTGCAGCGTGTGATCGGGCAGGGCGTTTTGCAACGAGACGGTGGTGTCGCAGCCAAAGTCGAGCGGGGCGGGCACCAGGTACAGCGTGCCGGTCTTTGCGCTCATGGCAGCACCAGCCCGGCGGCGCGCAGCATGCGGCAGGTGCGGATCAGCGGCAGGCCGATCAGGGCCGTGGGGTCGTCGCTGTGGATGGCGTCCAGCAGTGCAATGCCCAGGCCTTCGCTCTTGGCACTGCCCGCGCAGTCGTAGGGCTGCTCGGTGCGCAGGTAGCGCTCGATCTCGGCATCGCTCAGGTCCCGGAACTTCACTTCCACCGGCGCCAGATCGACCTGCTCGAAACCCGTGGCGGCGCAGACCACGGCCACGGCGGTTTGAAAGACCACGGTCTGGCCGCGCATCTGACGCAGTTGCTGCACGGCGCGCGCATGCTCACCCGGCTTGCCTAGCGGCTGGCCGGCCAGGTCGGCCACCTGGTCCGACCCGATCACGACCGCGTCGGGGTGCTGCTGCGCCACGGCGCGGGCCTTGGCCAGGGCCAGGCGCAGCGCCAGGGCGCGCGGGGTTTCGCCCGGTTGGGGGGTTTCGTCGGTGTGGGGTGCCGCCACGGTGAAAGGCAGGCCCAGTCGCTCCAGCAATTCACGCCGGTAGCGCGAGGTGGAACCCAATACCAGAGGGCGCTGCAGGGGGGGGGATTGATGCATGCGCCGATTCTCTTACACTGCCGCCATGACCCGAGAATTCTCCCCCCAGCGCCTGGACGTGAAAGCCTTTGCACAGGCGGGCGGGCGGCTGGCGGGCCACGACTCGCTGTTGAAGTATGAGCGGCTGGCGCAAGAAGCCAAGGGCCTGCACCCGGACCTGCTGGTGGACTGGGAGGCCGTGGGCGAGCTGCGCACGGCGCTGGGCGGCATCAGCCAGGTGTGGCTGCGCCTCAAGGTGCGGGCCAGCTTTCCCATGGAATGCCAGCGCTGCCTGACGCCGGTGGACGTGCCGCTGGAGGTGGATCGCGAATTCCGCTTCGTGGCCGACGAGGCCACTGCCGAGGCGCTGGACGACGAGAGCGAGGAAGACCTGCTGGCCCTGAGCCGCGAATTCGATCTGCGCGAGCTGATCGAGGACGAGCTGCTGATGGTGCTGCCCGTGGTCCCCAAGCACGATGAGTGCCCCACGGTTGTGCCCATGGCATCGTCGGACGACGACTTTGAAGAGGCCAACGCCGAGAAAACCAATCCTTTTGCCGCCCTGGCGGGCTTGCGCAAGGATGGCAAGGCGCATTGAGTCGGCGCAAAAGCCATTTGGGATATAATCGAGGGCTTCGCGCGAATCCCCTCGAATCTTTAATGGGCTGATCGCGTTTTTTACCAACCTATTCAAGATCAGGAGCCATCATGGCCGTTCAGCAAAACAAGAAGTCCCCTTCCAAGCGCGGTATGCACCGCTCGCACAATGCCCTGAATGTGCCGGGCATCGCAGTGGAACCCACCACCGGTGAAACGCACCTGCGCCACCACATCAGCCCCAACGGCTTCTATCGTGGCCGCCAGGTGCTGAAGAACAAGTCCGAAGCCTGATCTTCGCACTGCCCACAGGCCCGTTGCTACTAAAATTGTAGCGCGGGCCTTTGTTTTTGCCGTTTGCTTTCATTCTCCGGCCCGTGGGGCCAACCAGACTAGTCGCCCATGATCACACTGGCTGTTGACTGCATGGGGGGCGACCATGGCCCCCGCGTCACGCTCCCCGCGTGCCGCCAGTTTCTCGACAATCACCCTGAAGCCCGCTTGCTGCTGGTTGGCTTGGCCGACAGCCTGCAACCGTTTACGCACGAACGGGCCTCCATCGTCGCTGCCTCGGAAGTGGTGACCATGGAGGACCCGGTGGAAGTGGCCTTGCGCAAGAAGAAGGATTCGTCCATGCGCGTGGCGATCCAGCAGGTCAAGGACGGTGCCGCTGCGGTTGCCGTATCGGCAGGCAATACGGGCGCATTGATGGCGATTGCCCGCTATCTCCTTAAAACGCTGGACGGCATCGACCGCCCGGCCATCGCCACCCAATTGCCCAATGCCAAGGGCGATGCCACCACGGTGCTCGACCTGGGCGCCAATGTGGACTGCTCGGCTGAGCACCTGCTGCAGTTTGCCGTCATGGGTTCTGCCCTGGTGTCTGTGCTGAAGGAGGGCGTCGAGCCCACCGTGGGCCTGCTCAATATCGGCGAAGAAGCCATCAAAGGCAGTGAAGTGATTAAAAAAGCCGGTGAATTGCTGCGATCTGCGGCCAATTCTGGTGATTTGAACTTTTATGGCAATGTGGAAGGCAACGATATCTTCAAGGGTACGGCGGATATCGTTGTCTGTGACGGTTTTGTGGGCAATGTAGCGCTCAAGGCCAGCGAAGGCGTGGCGACCATGATCATTGGTGCGCTCAAAACAGAGTTTTCGCGAAACATTTTCACCAAAATGGCCGCGATCGTTGCTTATCCGATCCTAAAAGCGCTCATGAAGCGCATGGACTACCGCCGCTACAACGGCGCGGCCCTGCTGGGGCTGCGCGGGCTGGTGTTCAAGAGCCACGGATCGGCTGACGCCCTGGCTTTCGAGCAGGCGTTGAACCGGGCGTATGATGCAGCCCGCAACAACCTGCTCGACCGTGTCCGGACCCGGATTGCGCATGCGGCGCCCCTGCTGGCGCCTGCAGATGCCCAGCCCCAGCCTGGCGTAGCGGCGACGATGACACCGCAATGAGACGCTACTCCCGCATTACCGGTACCGGCAGCTATCTGCCTCCCCGCCGGCTGACCAACGCAGACCTGGTGGCTGAACTGGGCCAGCGTGGCATCGAGACCTCGGACGAATGGATCGTGGAGCGCACCGGCATTCGGGCGCGCCACTTCGCCGCCCCCGATGTCACCAGCAGCGACCTGGGCCTGGAAGCCGCACGCAACGCCTTGCAGGCTGCGGGCCTGCAGCCCACGGATATTGATCTGATCATTGTTGCCACGTCCACCCCGGACATGGTGTTTCCCTCCACGGCCTGCATCCTGCAGAACAAGCTGGGCGCCAACGGCTGCCCGGCCTTTGACGTGCAGGCGGTGTGCAGCGGTTTTGTGTATGCGCTGACGGTGGCGGATGCCATGATCCAGTCCGGCGCCGCCAGCCGTGCGCTGGTGATCGGAGCGGAGGTGTTCAGCCGCATCCTGGACTTCAACGACCGCACCACCTGCGTGCTGTTTGGTGATGGCGCGGGCGCCGTGGTGCTGGAGGCGTCCGACACGCCGGGCGTTCTGGCCAGCGACTTGCATGCCGACGGCAAGCATGTCGGTATCCTGTGTGTGCCGGGCAATGTGGCAGGCGGGCTGGTGCTGGGTGATCCGCTGCTCAAGATGGATGGCCAGGCGGTGTTCAAGCTGGCTGTGGGCGTGCTGGAAAAGGCCGCCCATGCGGCGCTGGCCAAGGCCGGGCTCACGGAGTCCGACATCGACTGGCTGGTCCCGCACCAGGCCAACATCCGCATCATGCAAAGCACGGCCAAGAAGCTGAAGCTGCCCATGGACAAGGTGGTGGTCACCGTGGACCAGCATGGCAATACGTCCGCCGCCTCCATTCCGCTGGCGTTGGACCATGGCGTGCGTACGGGCCAGGTGAAAAAAGGCGAGACCCTGCTGCTGGAAGGCGTGGGCGGCGGCTTCACCTGGGGTGCGGTACTCCTGAAGTTATAGCTGCTAGCGCTTTACCAGTAAGCGCTAGAGCCCTATTTCATTCATATTTTGGATTTGTTCATGAAGTCTTTTGCATTTGTCTTTCCGGGACAGGGCTCGCAGTCGGTGGGCATGCTGGACGGCTGGGGCGATCACCCGGTGGTCGCTCAAACCCTGCAAGAAGCGTCGGATGCCCTGGGCGAGAACATTGGCCAGTTGATCAAGGAAGGCCCGAAAGAGGCACTGGCGCTCACGACCAACACCCAGCCCGTGATGCTGGTCGCGGGCGTGGCGGCCTGGCGCGCGTGGCGTGCCGAGGGTGGCGCGGCACCGGCTGCGGTGGCCGGGCATTCGCTGGGCGAGTATTCGGCCCTGGTGGCCGCTGACGTGCTGACGCTGGCGCAGGCTGCGCCCCTGGTGCGCTTGCGGGCGGCCGCCATGCAGGAGGCGGTGCCCGTGGGCACGGGGGCCATGGCCGCCATCCTGGGCATGGAGGCCTCCAAGGTCATCGCGGGCTGCGCAGAGGCGCTGGCGTCGTTCGGCGCGGGAACGGCGGAGGTGGTCGAGGCCGTCAATTTCAACGACCCGATCCAGACCGTCATCGCCGGAACCAAGGCGGGTGTGGACAAGGCCTGTGAAATTCTCAAGGCTGCGGGTGCCAAGCGGGCCTTGCTGTTGCCGGTGTCTGCGCCTTTCCACTCCAGCCTGATGAAGCCTGCCGCCGAGAAGCTGCGCGCGGCCTTGGCAGACGTGGCGCTGGCGACCCCTCAGATTCCCGTGCTCAACAACGTGGACGTGGCCGTGCAGGACGATGCGGGCGCGATTCGCGATGCGCTGTACCGCCAGGCCTTCGGCCCGGTGCGCTGGGTGGAATGCGTGCAGGCCCTCAAGGCGCGCGGCATGACGCATATTGTTGAATGCGGTCCCGGCAAGGTGCTGGCGGGCCTGACCAAGCGCATCGACCCTGAATTGACGGGTGGTGCCCTGTTTGACGTGGCCACGCTGGCCGAAACCCGGGAGTTGCTGGCATGACGGAATCCTCATCGACGGCGCAGGTGGCGCTGGTCACCGGCGCTTCGCGCGGCATTGGCGCTGCGATTGCGCTGGAGCTGGCCGTGCGCGGCTTCCAGGTGGTGGGTACCGCCACCACGGAGGAAGGCGCTGATCGCATCAGCCAGGCGCTGTCGGCCCACCCTGGCTGCCGCGGCGCCAATCTGAATGTGAATGACGGCGCCGCCATCGAGGCGCTGATGGATGCCATCGTCAAGCAGCAGGGCGGCCTGCACGTGCTGGTGAATAACGCGGGCATCACCCGCGATACCTTGGCCATGCGCATGAAGGACGATGACTGGGATGCGGTGCTCGACACCAACCTCAAGGCCGTGTTCCGCGCCAGTCGCGCCGCCATTCGCCCGATGATGAAACAGCGCTTTGGCCGCATCATCAGCATCACCAGCGTGGTGGGCGCCTCCGGCAATCCAGGCCAGGCCAACTATGCCGCTGCCAAGGCCGGTGTGGCGGGCATGACGCGCGCCCTGGCGCGCGAACTGGGCAGCCGCGGCATCACGGTGAACTGCGTGGCGCCCGGTTTTATCGAGACCGACATGACGGCGGCACTGCCCGAAGACCAGCAAAAAGCGCTCAATGCGCAGATCCCGCTGGGCCATATGGGCAAGCCCCAGGACATCGCCCATGCGGTGGCCTACCTGGCCTCGCGCGAGGCCGGCTATGTGACGGGGCAGGAGTTGCACGTCAATGGCGGCATGTACATGTAATTATTGAGAGTTAACGCCGCTTCATCCGGACGGCGGGTCGTTTAGGGGCTTCTCCTTAAGCGGCTAGAATCGCGGATTCATTCACAACCCCCAGAGGGAAACCATGAGCGATATCGAAGCACGCGTCAAAAAAATCATTGCCGAACAACTCGGTGTGGAAGAGTCCCAAGTCACCAGCGAAAAGGCTTTCGTGGCTGACCTCGGCGCTGACTCGCTCGACACGGTGGAGCTGGTGATGGCACTGGAAGACGAGTTTGGCATCGAGATCCCGGACGAGGACGCCGAGAAGATCACCACGGTGCAAAACGCCATCGACTACGCCAACACCCACCAGAAGGCCTGAGCGGCGCCCAGCGCCTGACTCCAGCGATTTCCAAGCAGAAGGTTTTCACGCATGAGCCGTCGTCGCGTTGTCGTGACCGGCCTGGGATGCGTCAGCCCCGTGGGCAACACGGTGGCCGAATCCTGGGCCAATCTCCTTGCCGGCCAGTCCGGTATTGACCTCATCACCAAGTTCGACGCATCGAACTTCGCCTGCAAGATTGCAGGCGAGGTCAAGGGTCTTGACCTGGAGTCGTACATCAGCGCCAAGGATGCGCGCGCGATGGACAGCTTCATCCACTTCGGCATCGTGGCCGCTGCGCAGGCTGTGCAGGATGCGGGCCTGCCGACGGGTGATGCGCTCAGTGAAGAGTTCGCCACACGCATCGCCTGCGTGATTGGCTCGGGCATTGGTGGCCTGCCTCTGATCGAGGAAACCCATGCCGAGCTGACCAACCGAGGTCCACGGCGCATCACGCCGTTCTTCGTGCCGGCCTCCATCATCAACATGGTGGCGGGCCACGTGTCCATGCGTTTTGGTTTCAAGGGGCCGAATCTCTCGGTGGTGACCGCTTGCACGACGGGCCTGCACTGCATCGGTGAAGCGGGCCGCATGATCGAATACGGCGATGCTGACGTGGTGGTGGCCGGTGGCACGGAATCCACCGTGTCTCCCCTGGGCATTGGCGGGTTTGCCGCCATGCGCGCGCTGTCCACCCGCAACGACGACCCCAAGACCGCATCGCGCCCCTGGGACAGGGATCGCGATGGCTTCGTGCTGGGCGAGGGCGCGGGGGTGATGGTGCTGGAAGAGTACGAGCACGCCAAGGCCCGTGGTGCCAAGATCTACGCCGAACTGAGCGGCTTTGGCATGAGCGCGGATGCCGGGCACATGACGGCCCCCAATATGGATGGTCCCCGCCGTGCCATGATCAATGCGCTGCGCAACGCGGGCATGAACGCGGACCAGGTGGACTACCTGAACGCCCACGGCACCTCCACGCCGCTGGGTGATACCAACGAAACGAATGCCATCAAGGCGGCCTTGGGCGACCATGCCTACAAGACCGTCGTGAGTTCGACCAAGTCCATGACGGGTCACCTGCTGGGTGGCGCCGGTGGTATCGAGAGCATCTTTACCGTGCTGGCGCTGCACCATCAGAAGGTGCCGCCCACCATCAACCTGTTCAACCAGGACCCCGATTGCGATCTGGATTACTGTGCCAACACGGCGCGTGACATGAAGATCGACGTGGCCGTCAAGAACAACT
>DAIQRN010000393.1:0-3252 GCA_036786185.1 Acidovorax sp.
TCCGAGCTGGGCCTGCTGGTGTCGGTGTTCTTCGTGATCTCGGGCGTGGGCCAGGCGCTGTCGGGCTTCATCGTGGACCGCGTGGGTGCGCGGCCGGTGATGTTCTTCGCGCTGTCGAGCTTTGCAGCGGCGGGCCTGGTGGCGGGCACGGCGCAGGGCTACACCGGCCTGCTGCTGGCCGCGGCGCTCGCGGGTCTGGGCAATGCGCCGTTCCACCCGGTGGACTTCACCATCCTGAACAAGCGCGTGTCGCCGCAGCGCCTGGGCCATGGTTTCTCGGTGCACGGCATCAGCGGCAACCTGGGCTGGGCCACGGCGCCGGTGTTCATGGCGGGCATTGCCACGGCCACGGACTCGTGGCGCATGGCCTGCCTGTGCGGCGGCTTGCTGGCGCTGGTGGTGCTGGCCATCATGGTCTGGAACCGCGACGCCATCGACGACCGCCAGGGCAGCTGGTCGCACCAGGCCAAGGGCGCCGCCGTGGCCGACGAGCACCCCATGGCCTTCCTCAAGCTGCCCTCGGTGTGGCTGTGTTTCTCGTTCTTCTTCTGGAGCACCTGCGCGTTGAGCGCCATCCAGAGCTTTGCCAGCCCCGCGCTGCAGTCCATGTACGGCCTGCCGCTCAACGTGACGGCCATGGTGGTCACGGGCTACATGCTGTTTGGCGCGGCGGGCATGCTGGTGGGCGGTTTTCTGGTGGGCCGCGTGCAGCGGCTGGAGCGCACCATTTCGGTCTGCCTGCTGGGCTCGGCCGTGTTGCTGGTGGTGGTGGCCATGGGCTTTTTGCCGGGCATGGCCGCTGTGGCGGTGGCCTCGGTGGCCGGGCTGGGCACGGGCCTGGCGGGCCCCTCGCGCGACATGCTGATCAAGCGCGCCGCGCCCCCCGGTGCCACGGGCCGGGTGTATGGCACGGTGTATTCCGGTCTCGACCTGGGCTTTTGCCTGGCCGCCCCGGTGTTTGGCGCCATGCTCGACCAGGGTATGACCTCGGGCATCTTCTACGGCTCGGCCTTCACGCTGGCGCTGAGCGTGGTGTCGGCCGCGCTGGTGGGCGTGGGCGTGGCGGCGCGGGCCACGCGGCCCGTGGCATCGGCGGCGTGACAAAAATAAGAGGCAAATACGGCCCCAGCGCTTATCCATCAAGCGCTGGCAGCTATTAAATCAGGAGTAAATCCCCAGGAGGCCTGCCTATGACCGCCGTGCCAGTCCCGCCCCTCCTCACGCCCCTCCTCACGCGCCTGGGCCTGGCCGGGCTGGCAGCCCTGGGCGTGGCCTGCGCGCCCGTGCCCACCGTGCCCGACATGGCGGTTTCGGCGGCGCCCGCGCCCACGGCCTGCCCGCAGGCTCTGGCGCCCATCGCCCGGTGCCTGGCCGGCCAGGATGCCACCGGGGCGTATTACCTCATCGCCATGCCCCACCAGTGGAACGGCCACCTGGTGCTGCATGCACACGGCGGCCCGGCCCTGGGCGCGCCCAAGCCGGAGCGCGTGGCGGCAGACCTCACGCGCTGGTCCATCATGGTCCGCGCGGGCTATGCCTGGGCGGGCAGCAGCTTCCGCCAGGGCGGGGTGGCGGTGCGCGCGGCGGCCGAGGACACCGAGCGGCTGCGGCAGATCTTCGTGCAGCAGGTGGCCCAGCCCCGGCGCACCATCCTGCACGGCCAGTCGTGGGGCGCCAGCGTGGCGGCCAAGGGGGCCGAAATGTTCCAGCGCACGGCCGACGGCCAACGCCCCTACGACGGTGTGCTGCTGACCAGCGGCGTGCTGGCGGGCGGCACGCGCTCGTACGACTTTCGCACCGACCTGCGCGTGGTCTATCAGTACCTGTGCCACAACCATCCCCGGCCTACCGAGGCGCAGTACCCGCTGAACATCGGCCTGCCCCGCGATGCCGTGATGACCCAGGCCGACCTGCAGGCGCGCGTGAACGAATGCCTGGCACTGAACAAGCCTGCTGCCGAGCGCACGGCCGAGCAGCAGCGCAAGGTCCAGACCCTCGTGGACGTGGTCCGCATCCCGGCCAGCGCCATCCAGAGCCATCTGAACTGGGCCACGTTCCACTTTCGCGACGTGGTGCAACACCGCACGGGCGGCGCCAGCCCGTTTGGCAACCGGGGCGTGGCCTACCAGGGTTCGCCGGACGATGCGGCGCTCAACGCGGGCGTGCTGCGCTACCGGGCGGATCCGCAGGCCGTGGCGCATTTTGGCGAGGACACGGACCTGACCGGGCGCATTGCCGTGCCCGTGCTCACCGTGAAGGGCATCGACGACCCCACGGCCTTTGTCGAGCTGGATGCGCAGTTCAAGGCCACCATGGAGCGGGGCGGCAGCAACGCCCGGCTGGTGCAGACCTTCACGCGCCACAGCGGCCACAGCTACCTGAGCGACCCCACCTATCCCACGCTGATGGCGGCCCTGCTGCGCTGGGTGGACGAGGGCGTCAAGCCCACGCCCGAGGGGGTGGCCCAGCAATGCCCGGGCTACGAGAAGGCGTTCGGTCCGGGCTGCGCCTTTGTGCCCGGCTATGTGCCCGCGCCGCTCGCCACGCGGGTGCCCGAGCGCGAGCGGCCCTGAACCCCCCAAAAAAGAAAAGGCCCCGCAGCGCGGGGCCTTTGTGCAGGGCCCTTGGGCCCTGCCGTAGCAGTTGACAGCTTACGCGGTCACCGTCTTCAAGGCCGCGTTCAGCGTCTTGCTGGGGCGCATCACGGCGTCCAGCTTGGCGGTGTCGGGCAGGTAGTAGCCGCCGATGTCGGTGGGCTTGCCCTGCACGGCGTTGAGCTCATCCACGATGGTCTTTTCGCCGTCCGTGAGCTGCTTGGCCAGCGGCGCGAACTTGGCGGCCAGTTCGGCGTCCTCGGTTTGCGCGGCCAGCTCTTGCGCCCAGTACAGGGCCAGGTAGAACTGGCTGCCACGGTTGTCCAGCTGGCCGGTCTTGGGGCTGGGGTTCTTGTTGTTGTCCAGCAGCTTGCCCGTGGCGGCGTCCAGCGTCTTGGCCAGGACCTTGGCCTTGGCGTTGTTGGTCTTGAGGCCCAGGTCTTCCAGCGACACGGCCAGCGCCAGGAACTCGCCCAGGCTGTCCCAGCGCAGGTGGTTTTCTTCCACCAGCTGCTGCACATGCTTGGGGGCCGAGCCGCCCGCACCTGTTTCGTACATGCCGCCACCGGCCATCAGCGGCACGATGGAGAGCATCTTGGCCGAGGTGCCCAGCTCCATGATGGGGAACAGGTCGGTCAGGTAGTCGCGCAGGATGTTG
>DAIQRN010000394.1:0-3246 GCA_036786185.1 Acidovorax sp.
TGGTGGACAAGATCAAGGCCGTGGCCACCGGCAACAAGGGCCCGCACCAGAACGTACCCAACACCCCCATCACCATCAACTCCGCCACCGTGGTGAAGTAATTTTTTGAAGAAAGCACTTGCAATGAGCAATCCACAAGTTGAACTCCACGTCACCATCAACGTGGCCGAAACCGCCACCCAGGGCGTGATCACCATCGAGCTGGACACCGAGAAAGCCCCCAAATCCAGCGCCAACTTCCTGAGCTACGTGAACAGCGGCTTCTACAACGGCACCGTGTTCCACCGCGTGATCAAGAACTTCATGATCCAGGGCGGCGGCATGACGGCCGACATGAAGCAAAAGGAAACCCAGGCCCCCATCGAGAACGAGGCCAACAACGGCCTGAAGAACGACAAGTACACCCTGGCCATGGCGCGCACCGGCGACCCCCACAGCGCCACCGCGCAGTTCTTCATCAACACGGTGGACAACGCCTTCCTGAACCACACCGCCCCCTCGGCCCAGGGCTGGGGCTATGCCGTGTTTGGCAAGGTCGTGAAGGGCCAGGACGTTGTGGACGCCATCAAGGCCGTGCGCACCACCCGCAAGGGCTTCCACGACGACGTGCCCTTTGACGCCGTGGTCATCGACAAGGCCGTGGCCCTGTAAATCCACAGCCTGATTCGGGCCTTGACTGCTGCCCCATTGACGACCGTGCCCCCGTTCGAGGAGCTTGCCGCTCCTTCGCACTGGCGCACGGTCGAATTCATTTCGGACCTGCACCTGCAGGCCAGCGAGCCCGCCACCGTGGCGGCGTTTCAGCACTACCTGGACACCACCGCGGCCGACGCCCTGTTCATCCTGGGCGACCTGTTCGAGGTCTGGGTGGGCGACGACGCCATCGCCGAGCCCGGCAGCTTTGAGGCGCAAGGCTGCGCCGCGCTGCGGGCGGCTGCGCAGCGCATGCCCGTGTACTTCATGCACGGCAACCGCGACTTTCTGGCGGGCACGGCCTTTTTGGCGCAGACCGGGCTCGTCGGCCTTGACGACCCCACGGTGCTGGGCTTTCACGGCCAGCGCTACGTGCTCAGCCATGGCGACCTGCTGTGCCTGGACGACGTGCCCTACCAGCGCTTTCGCGCGCTGGCGCGCAGCGCCGCGTGGCAGCAGCCATTTTTGGCCCAGCCCCTGGCCGAGCGCCGCGCCCAGGCGCGCGGCATTCGGCAGGAGAGCGAGGCGCGCAAGCAGTCCGGCCTACAGTACGCCGACGTCGATGGCCCCGCCGCCCTGCAGTGGCTGCAGGCCGCTGGCGCCCACACCCTCATCCACGGCCACACCCACCGGCCCGCCAGCCACGCGCTGGCCCCGGGCCTGCAGCGTGCGGTGCTGAGCGACTGGGACGCCGCCGCATTGCCACCGCGCCTGGAAACACTGCGTTTGTCGCATGCGGGCTTGGAACGCATCGCCCTCGACCCCAGGTAGGGTGTGTCTTGAATTCCAGAGGTGTGCCTTCGTGGGCATGCCCTGACACCATGCCCCCCATCCTGAACCGGCTCTGGCGCCGCGCGCGCGCCACCCTGGCCCCCGTGCCCGACATCTCCGCCGCGCTGTGGCTTGAAACCCTGGCGCGCTACCCCTTTCTCGCAGCGCTGTCGCTGCATGACCAGTCCAAGCTGCGCGCGCTCAGCGCGCTCTTCCTGCACCACAAGCAGTTCCACGGCGCGCACGGCCTGGTGGTGACGGACGCCATGGCCATCGACATCGCGGCCCAGGCCTGCCTGCCGCTGCTGCACTGGGGCGATGCCGCCAAGGCGCTGGCCTGGTACGACGATTTCGTCACCATCGTGCTGCACCCCGGCGAGGCCGTGGCGCGCCGCCAGGTGATGGACGAAGCCGGCGTGGTGCACGAGCACACCCAGGTGCTGCTGGGCGAGGCGATGGAGCGCGGCCCGGTCATGCTCAGTTGGGAACATGTGAGCAATGCCACCGAGAACACGGCGCGCGGCCACAACGTGGTGGTGCATGAGTTTGTGCACAAGCTCGACATGAAGAACGGCGAGCCCAACGGCTGCCCGCCGCTGCCCGCGGGCTTCATGGGCGCGCGCACGGGCCGCGCGGCCTACGAGGCCTGGTGGAACGCCTGGGAGCCCGCCTACCAGGACTTTCGCGAGCGCGTCATCCTGGCCGAGCGTTTTGGTGCCGAGCGCCCCTGGCTGGATGCCTATGGCGCGACCTCGCAGTCCGAATTCTTTGCCGTGGCCTGCGAGGCCTACTTTGTGAACCGTACGCGCTTCACGCAGGAGTTCCCGACGCTGATGCCGGTGCTGGATGCGTTCTTCATTCGCTCCGTTTAGCTATACATTTAATAGCTTCCAGCGCTTATCTCATAAGCGCTGGAGGCCAAAATCATCACAAACCCAGCGCCAAGCGCGCAGCCCGCGCAATGGCTTGGGCATCCACACCGAAGAACTGGCGCAGCGCCGCGCGGGTGTCGCTGCGGCCAAAGCCGTCGGTGCCCAGCGTCAGGAACTTGCGCCCCTCGGGCACAAAGGCGCGCACCGTCTCGGGCACCGCGCGCACATAGTCGCTGGCGGCGATCACGGGGCCGGTGCTGGCTGCCAACTGCTGCGCCAGCCACGGCACGCCGGGTTCGGCGTCTCCCGCCATCGCCCGCTGCTCGCAGGCCACGCCGTCGCGGGCCAGTTCGCTCCAGCTGGTGGCGCTGAGCACCGTCACATCCACGCCCTCGGCGGCCAGCAGTTCGGCGGCCTTGACGACCTCGGTCAGGATGGCGCCAGAGCCCATCAGGGTGACGGATTTTGATGAAATTGGCCTCTCGCGCCCGTCCATCAAGCGCGAATAGCTATTAAACACATAGCAACCACGCAACACCCCCTCCGCCGCACCGGTGGGCAGGTCGGGCTGGGCGTAGTTCTCGTTCATCAGGGTGACGTAGTAGAAAACGTCGTGCTGCTCGGTCACCATCTCGCGCATGCCGGCGTCGATGATGACGGCCATCTCGCCCGCGAAGGCCGGGTCGTAGGCCTTGCAGTTGGGGATGGTGGCCGCGACGAGGTGGCTGCTGCCGTCCTGGTGCTGCAGCCCCTCGCCGCCCAGCGTGGTGCGGCCCGAGGTGGCGCCCAGCAAGAAGCCCCGCGCACGCTGGTCGGCGGCGGCCCAGATGGCGTCGCCCACGCGCTGGAAGCCGAACATGGAGTAGTAGATGTAAAACGGCAGCATGGCCAGGCCGTGCACGCTGTAGCT
>DAIQRN010000395.1:0-3242 GCA_036786185.1 Acidovorax sp.
CTGGAAAAGGTGCAGCGCCATGTGGATGATGCAGTGGCCAAGGGCGGCAAGGTGGTGGCGGGCGGCCAGCGTCTCAAGAGTTTGGGCTCGGGCCAGTTCTTCGAGCCCACGGTGGTGGCAAACGCCACGTCCGACATGCTGTGTGCCCGCGAGGAAACCTTTGGTCCCTTCGCTCCCGTGTTCAAGTTCAAGACCGAGCAGGAAGCCATAGACGCTGCCAACAACACCGAGTTCGGTCTGGCCAGCTACTTCTACAGCCGCGACGTGGGCCGCATCTTCCGCGTGACCGAGGCGCTGGAATACGGCATGGTGGGCGCCAACGTGGGCATCCTGGCCACCGAGCACGTGCCGTTTGGTGGCGTCAAGCAATCCGGCCTGGGCCGCGAGGGCTCGCACCACGGCATGGACGACTATGTGGAGATCAAGTACCTGTGCGTGGGGGATATCCAGAAATAGGTCGGCGGCAGGCCCTGCGCGCTGCGCGGGCCTGCCTATAATCCGTGGCTACGCGGGTGTCGTTCAATGGTAGGACTCTTGCTTCCCAAGCAAATAACGTGGGTTCGATTCCCATCACCCGCTCCAACACATGCCCCCTATCCACCTGCCAGGCCGCAATGCCTGGCAGGTTTTTTCATGGGCTCAGCGCAGGTGCAGCGCCTGCCTGCTCTCGAACACCCGGCCCTCGCCCGTGACCGGATCGACAAACGCCAGCGACCGCGCCAGCAACTGCAGGGGGCGCGAATAGTCGCCCTCGGGCGGGTCGTTGACGACCGGGTAGAACGGGTCGTTGCGCAGCGGCAGACCCAGCGCCGCCATGTGCACGCGCAGCTGGTGGCGTTTGCCGGTGATGGGTGACAGGCGGTAGCGCGCCCAGTCGCCGGCCACCTCCAGCACCTGCATGTGGGTGTGGCTGTTGGGCTCGCCGGGCACTTCCTGCATGCGAAAGAACTGGGGGCTTTCCTCCAGGCGGCTCGTGTGCTCGCGCGGAAAGGCCAGGTCGGCGCGCCAGGGCGCGATGGCGTCGTAATGCTTGGTGATCTGGCGGTTGCGAAACAAGGCCTGGTAAGCGCCGCGCGTGCGCTGCTGCACCGAGAACAACACCAGCCCGGCCGTGTCGCGGTCGATGCGGTGCACCGGCGAGAGCGCGGGCAGGCCCAGGCGGGACTTCAGGCGCACCAGCAGCGTGTGCTGCAGGTAGCGGCCACCGGGCACCACCGGCAAAAAATGGGGCTTGTCGGCCACCAGGATGTGCTCGTCCTGGTAGAGCACCTGTTCTTCAAACGGGATGACCGCCTCGTCGTCGAGCGCGCGGTAGTAATAAAGGCGGATGCCAGGCGTAAAGCGCCGCCCCGGCGTGACCGGCACGCCAAACTCATCCACCACGTCGCCCTGCGCCATGCGCTGCGCCCAGCCCGCGGCAGACACGGTGGGCAGCCGGGCGGCCAAAAAATCCAGCATGCTGCCCTGCCCCTGGCTGGGCAGCACCACGCAACTGGGCGTGACGCCGTCGCGCATGGGCGGTACCTGGGGATGGCGCGGGTTGTGCATGGCCGGGCATTGTAGGCAGCGCCCGCATGCAGCCTTTCGGCGCTTTTAATTTGATAGCTGCCAGCGCTTGATGGATAAGCGCTGGAGCCATTTTTTCTTCAAATTCTGGGTGTGTAGGACAAGGGCTTCAAACCAGGTCCGCATCAGCCAGCGCGGCGCGCAACGCAATAGCATGGGTCCACCGCAGGTTTTCATGATGCGCCACGCAAGCTCCCCACCCACTCCCCTGTCCACCACCCCGCCCCATCCGCGGGCCTTGGGGCGGCGCCGGGTTCTGCGCGGGGTGCTCTGGCTCGCCGGTGCCCTGCTGGCCTTGTTGGCGCTGGCCCTGGTGGCCGTGGCCACCTTCGACTGGAACCGCGCCAGGCCCTGGGTGAACGACAGGGTGAGCGAGGCCACGGGGCGGCGCTTTGCCATAACGGGCGATCTGAGTGCCGACTGGCATTGGCCGCACCCCCTGGAGACGGGATGGCGCCGCTGGGTGCCCGGCGTCACGGTGCAGGCGCAGCAGATCACGCTGGACAACCCCGAGGGCTTCACGCTGCCCGAGGAACCCGCCAAGGGCAGCACCGCCCTGCCCGCGCTGCCGCGCAAGCTGCCGCCAGCGTCTGGCGACCAGGCAGCCCAGGCCCCGCCGCGCGCTGAATCCACCATGGGCACCATTGGCAGCGCCACCGCCACCCTGCGGCTGCTGCCGCTGCTGGCGCGCACCGTGGTGCTGGACACGGTGGTGCTCACCGCGCCCGACGTGGCGCTGGGCCGCCGCCTGGACGGCACGAACAACTGGACCTTCCAGCAGCGCGGAGCACCACCCACCGGCGACAACCCCTGGGACCTGAGCGTGGGCCAGCTCATCATCCGGGGCGGCTGGCTGGGCTATGCCGATGGCCAGTTGGACCTGAGCGTGCGCGCCCGCCTGGACAGCATCGACACCCCGCCCAGCGCCGAACCGGGCAAATACGGCCTGCGTTTTGCGCTGCAGGGCCGCTACCGCGATGGGCGCGTTACCGGCGAAGGCCAGGCGGGCTCTGCGCTGAGCCTGCGCAGCGCGGCGGTGAACTACCCACTGCGCTTGAAGGCACGCGCGGGCAGCCTCGCCACCGAGGTCGAGGGCACGCTGACCAACCCCGCCTCGCTCGACGGCATGGACCTGCAGGTCATGCTGCGCGGCGCCAGCATGGCCGACCTGTATGAGCTGACCGGGCTGGTGCTGCCCAACACGCCCCCGTTCGAAACCCAGGGCCGCCTGCGCGGAAGCCTAGAGCCCGGGCGCGCGGTGTGGGAGTACCAGGACTTTGACGGCACGGTGGGCCAGAGCGATCTGCACGGCAACCTCAAGTACACCTCGGGCAAGCCGCGCCCCAAGCTCAGCGGCAGCATGCAGTCCAACCGGCTGCGGCTGGCCGACCTGGGGCCGGTGGTGGGCACGAACAAGCCCGACAACAGCCACCGCGGGCGCAACCCCGGCCAGGAGAAGGTGCTGCCCGACGCCAGCTTCTCGACCGAGCGCTGGAAGGCGATGGACATGGACATCACCTTCAAGGGCCGACAGATCATCCGCCCCGAGAGCCTGCCGCTCAACGAACTGAGCACCCACGCCATCCTGAACGATGCACGACTGCGCCTGGACCCGCTCACTTTCGGCGTGGCCCAGGGAAAGATCGAGTCGCAGGTCCGCATCGACGGGCGGCGCG
>DAIQRN010000023.1:0-13021 GCA_036786185.1 Acidovorax sp.
TAGCTGTCGTAGCAGGGGTCGAGCACGATCACTTCATCCCCGGGGTGCACGATGGCCAGGATGATGGTGATGATGGCCTGCGTGGCGCCAGCCGTGATGGTGATTTCGGTGTTGGCGTTGTACTGGCGTGCGTGAAGTGCTGCGATTTTGGTAGCAACCGCCTCGCGCAGCGCAGGAATGCCGGGCATTGGCGGGTACTGGTTGTGACCCGCCTGCATGGCGGCGGTGACGGCGTTGACCAGCGCTGGGGCACACTCGAAATCGGGAAAACCCTGGCCAAGGTTGACGGCGTTGTGCTCTGCGGCCAGTGCCGACATGACGGTGAAGATGGTGGTGCCCACCTGGGGCAGCTTGCTGGGAAAGTGAGGAGTGGTCATAACTCGTAGTCGTTGACATGCCCGGTCATGGCGCGGGCGATCAGGTCACGGCTCAGGCGGTCGCTGAGCAGCTCGGCAAATTTGTACACGAAGTTGCGCAGATAGGCGCCGCGCTTGAAGGCCACGCGCGCCACGCTTTGGCCAAAGAGGTGGCCCACGGGGCGCACCACCAGGTCGCCCAGCGGGTCGTCGCGCATCGCCATCTCGGCGACGATGCCGATCCCGAGGCCCAGGCGCACATAGGTCTTGATCACGTCGGAGTCGATGGCTTCGAGCACGATGCGCGGCTGCAGCTTGCGGGTGGAAAAGGCCTGGTCGATCTTGCCGCGGCCGGTGAAGGACGGGTGGTAGGTGATGAGCGCCTCATGCGCCAGGTCGTCCAGGCCGATGCGCTCCTTGCTCGCCAGCGGGTGGCCGGTGGGCACGACCAGCACGTGCTGCCATTCGTAGCAGGGCAGGGTGACGAGGTCGGGGTAGTCGGCCAGCGACTCGGTGGCCATGCCGATCTCGGCCACTTCGTCGATCACCATGCGCGCCACTTCGTGCGGCGTGGCCTGGTGCAGGCTGATGTGGACCTTGGGGTAGGCCTCGCGCAGCCGCGCGACGGGCACGGGCAGCACGTAGCGGGCCTGGGTGTGGGTGGTGGCAATGCTGAGCGTGCCGCTGTCCTGCGCGCTGAACTGCTCGCCGATGCGCTTGAGGTTGCCCACCTCGCGCATGATGACCTCGATGCTTTTCAGCACATGCTGGCCGGGCTCGGTGATGCGCTTCAAGCGCTTGCCGTGGCGCGCGAAAATGTCCACGCCCAGCTCTTCTTCCAGCTCGATGATGGCCTTGGAGACGCCAGGCTGGGAGGTGTGCAGGGCCTTGGCGGCCTCCGTCAGGTTGAGGTTGCGGCGCGAAGCCTCTTGCACGAAGCGGAATTGGTGCAGATTCATATCGAATATCGCCTAAAGAATCTCACCATTATGCTGCATGAATCTATGGTGGCGGTGGCTCGGCGGCGATGTGGGCCAGCAGCTGCACCACGCGCGGGTCTTCGCCCACGGCGGGCTGCAGGTGCCAGTGCACGCCGGGGTGGGCAGCGCGCAGCTGGGCCAGCAGGCGCGGCACGTCATCCCGCGCGTGCTTGCCCATGCCCAGAAACAGGGGCACCACGCTGACGGATTGCGCGCCCCCTTGCACCAGCGCCAGGGCGGCCTCGGGCAGGCTGGGGGCGCACAGCTCGATGTAGGCACAGCGCACGGCGGTTGCAGGCTGCGTGGCGGCAATGCGTGCGGCCACGGCCTCGATGGGCTGGCGCCACAGGGGGTCGCGCGAACCGTGTGCTAGCAAAATAATAGCTGCTTCCGCTTTCTGCATATGCGCTAGAGGCCAAAAAGGCTTTAAACCTGAGAAAGGCCTGCGCTAGCGTCGCAGCACCAGCCAGCCAAAGGCGGCCAGTGACAGCAGCGAGTAGATCAGCCCTGGTGCAGCCGCCGTCAGCATGGGGGACCAGTTCTGCAGGTTGCCCGCGTAGCCAAACACGTTGTTGAGCAGGAAGAAGCTGATGCCCGCCATCACCCCGCCAAACACATAGCCCGCAATGCCGCCCGAGCGAAAGTGCAGGTAGGCAAAGGGCAGGGCGAGCACCACCATCACCAGGCAGCTCAAGGGGTAGAAGACCTTGCGCCAGAACTCGATCTCGTAGCGCTGCGCCGACTGCCCGTTGGTGTTGAGATGGCGGATGTACTGGAACAGGTCGATGGTGGCCATGCGGTCGGGCTTGAGCAGTGAGGCCGCCACCATGTCGGCGCTGATGCGCGTGGGCCAGTCCAGCGTGGGGGCGGACACATGCTCGATGCGCGCCCCCATGGTGTCGCTCTGCTCGAAGCGGCTGCGCTCGGCCTGCTCCAGCGTCCAGTGGCCGTCGGTGCCAAACTGCCCTGACACGGCGCGCGTCTGCGAGGCCAGGTGCCCCTGGGCGTCGAACTCGAAGATGCGCACGTCCTGCATGCCCCCCTGGGGGCTGAGCGCGCGCACATTGACGGCGAAGGAGTGGTCGCCCTGGCGCTCCTTGAGCCAGGCGCCGGTGGCACCCGTGGTCAGGCGCCCCAGGTAGCGCACCTTGACGAGTTGGGCCGCCCGGTCGGTCAGCGGCGCAATGTAGTCCCCCACCGCAAAAGTGAGCAGCACAAACCCCAAGCCCAGCGTGAGCAGCGTGCGCAGCGCGCGCCACGGTCCCATGCCGCTCGTGCGCATGATGGTGAACTCCGAGCTTTGCGCCAGCCGCGCCATCACGAAGATGGTGCCGATGAGCACCGTGATCGGCAGCAGCTCGTACAGGTGACTGGGAAGGCTGAGCACCACGAACATCAGGGCATGCGACAGCTCGTAGGTCCCCGTCGCGTTGGACCGGCCCACCCAGCGCAGCTCGTCCACCAGGTCAAAGAAGAAGAACAGCGCCAGAAAGCCAGCGGTGACAAAGGTGACGGCCAGCAGGGCTTCGCGGTGGATCAGGCGGCGAATGGTCTTCATGGCGCACTCCCGGGCTGCGGCTGGGGCCGCCAGAGCTGGTGGATGCTCCACTGGTTGTGGCGGGCCGCCAGCACCAGCAAAGAGGCCAGCAGCATGCCGCCATGCAACAGCAGCATGAAGCTGACCAGCCCCATCCGCCCCGCACCCACCCAGTTCTGGCCCAGGGTCATGAGGTTGTAATAGACGATGAAGGCAAAGAGCGCGAACACCATGCTGGTGCTGCGCGCCGCGCGCGGGTTGACGGTGGCCACGGCCAGGCCCAGGACCACAAAGTTCAGCGCCGCCAGCGCCAGTCCAAGGCGCCAGCCCAGCTCGGCCCGGTAGATGGGCTGGGGCTGCAGGATCAGCTCGTGCGTGGGGCGCGTCTTGACCGCCTGCCCCTGTTCCTTGCCGGAGGAGGCAAAGCCGATGCGCGTGCCGTACTCGGCAAACTCGCTGACCTTGACGCCCGGCTCGCCGCGCGTGGTCTCGAGTCGCTGGCCATCGGTCAGTATGGCCATGCGCTCGCCGTTTCGGGTCTCCAGCCGGGCGCTGCGCGCGGAAGTCACGGCCTCCCGCGGCCCTTCGGTAGCGGCGATGAAGATGTTGTTGCCGCTCTGGGTGTCCGGGCTGTCCTTGTCGATGAAGAAAACGCGGCTGCCGTTAGAGGACTCCTGGAACTCACCGGGGGCAATGCGGTCGATGTCGCTGCGCTGTTCGTAGCGGGTCTTGAGCTCCTGGATCTGCGAATTGGCCCAGGGCCACACCAGCAGCGACAACACGGCAATCACCACCATGACGGGCCAGGCAAATCGCACCAACGGCCGCAGCAGACTGATGAGCCCCCGCCCGCTGGCAAACCAGATGACCATCTCGCTGTCGCGGTACATGCGCGAGAGCGTGCCCACCACGGCGATGAACAGGCTCAGGCTCAGGATGGTTGGCAACTGCCCCAGCACGGTGAAGCCCATCACCAGCATCACGTCGGATGGACTGACGCTGCCCTTGGAGGCCTGGCCCAGCGTGCGGATGAGCATCATGGTCATGACCACGGTCACCAGCACCACGAGCGTCGCGCCGAAGCTGCGCGCCAGCTCCTTGCGGATGGATGAATCGAATAACATTGGCTCGAAGGAAAACACCGATTATGAACTTTGATCTCAAGGCCCTTGAACTCGCCGCGGCAGCTTCGGAAAAATGCGATCTGCTGATCGCGCTCATCCCCGAGGGCTTCAAGCCCGGCAAGGATGCACTGTCCACGCTGGCGGCGCTGGCGCTCAAGAACGGTGACCTGCTGACCAAGGCAGGCAAGCATGTGCAGCTGTACCAGGTGCCCACCGTGGCGGCCCGGCGCGTGGTGTTGCTGGGCGCGGGCGACGGCTCTGCCCGGGCCGTGCGCCAGGCGCTGCTGGCCGTGGGCGGCGCCCTCAAGGCCCCGCAGACCAAGCGGGCCGTGCTGTGTTTTGGGGGGGCCGCACAGGCTGGCGCCGTAGGCGCGGCCGTGCAGGCCGTGGCGGACGTGAGCTATGTCTATACCACCACCAAATCCAAGGCCGAGGCACGCAGCCTGGGCCGCTGCGTGGTGGGCGTGCCCAGCGTCGCCGAGGTGCGCGCGGCTTTCGACATGGGCGTGGCCTTGGTGTCGGGTGTGGAGCTTGCGCGGGAATGGGGCAACCGACCCGCCAACCATGCCACGCCCACCTTGCTGGGCGATGCGGCCAAGAGCCTGGCCAAGCTGCCGCGCATCCAGTGCAAGCTGCACGGCCCCGCCGAGGTGGCGCGCCTGGGCATGGGCGCTTTCTTGGCGGTGGCGCGTGGGTCGGAGGAGCCCCTGCGCTTCATCGAGCTGCGCTACAACGGTGCGGCCAAGGACCAGGCACCTGTGGTGCTGGTGGGCAAGGGCATCACCTTTGACACGGGTGGCATCTCCATCAAGCCCGCGCCGGAAATGGACGAGATGAAGTTCGACATGTGCGGTGCCGCCAGCGTGCTGGGCGTGTTTCGCGCGCTGGGCGAGCTGCAGCCCGACATCAATGTGGTGGGGCTGATCCCCGCATGCGAGAACATGCCCGATGGCCGCGCGGTCAAGCCCGGTGACGTGGTCACCAGCATGAGCGGCCAGACCATCGAGATCCTCAACACCGATGCCGAAGGCCGCCTGGTGCTGTGCGACGCGTTGACCTATGCGGCACGTTTCAAGCCCGCCGCCGTGGTGGACATCGCCACCCTTACCGGCGCCTGCGTGATCGCCCTGGGCGGCGTGCGCAGCGGCCTGTTTGCCAATAACGATGCGCTGGCCACCGCCTTGCACGCAGCGGGCGAAGCCGCGCAAGACCCCTGCTGGCGCATGCCGCTGGACGAAGACTATGCCGACGGCCTCAAGAGCAATTTCGCCGACATGGGCAACGTGGCGGGCCGCGCGGGTGGTTCCATCACGGCGGCCAAGTTCTTGCAGAAGTACGTGGGCGATCTGCCCTGGGCACACCTGGACATCGCGGGCACGGCCTGGAAGGGCGGTGCGGCCAAGGGCTCCACCGGGCGCCCCGTGGGCCTGCTGGTGCAGTACCTGTTGACTCAGGCGGCCCAGCCCGTTGCCTCCGCCAGGGCACGGAAAGCCGCCAAGCCAGCCGCTGCAAAACGCCCCGCCAAGCCCCGCACTGCCTGACCCTCTGGCAATGACCGACATCGCCTTTCACTTCAACGCGCCGGACAAGCTGGCCTACGCTTGCCGCTTTGCGCGCAAGGTGCAGCGCAGCGGTGCCCGTCTGGTGATCGCGGCGCCTGAAGAGACCCTGGTGGTGCTGGATCGCATGCTCTGGACCATGGCCCCACAGGACTTTGTGGCGCATTGCCGGGATGATGCGGATGAGGATCTGGTGCTGGCGTCCCCCGTTGTGCTGGCGGCCCACGCCCACACGGCGCCGCACCACGAGGTACTGCTGAACCTGCAGGCCGAGGTGCCCCAGGGATTTGACCGCTTTGAGCGGCTGGTGGAGGTGGTTAGTGCGCAGGACGAGGCAGACCGCAGCCAGGCGCGCACCCGCTGGCGCGACTACACCGCGCGCGGCTATGCCATCACGCGCCATGATCTGGTGCTGAAGGCGGGCTGATGGCGCTACCTCCCCGCACCCCGCCGCGCTTCGTTCCCACCCTCACCGAAGTGGTGCAGACACCAGACCCTGCGCCAGCGCAGGGTGCGGGGGCCGCACCAGCGCGCACCACGGTCGTGCCGCCGCTCCCGACACCGACGCCGCGGCCCGCCGTGGCCCCCGTAGCGCCTACGGTACCCACTGTGCCTGTAGCGCATGTACAGGTGTCTGCCACGCGGCCACCGCTGCCCAGTGCGCAGCCTCCGGCCGTGATGACGCCGCGACCCGCGGCCAACCCGGCCACTGCACTTGCATCGGGCCTGCCAGTGCGTCGCCCGTTGGGAGAACCACCCGCTGTCTCGGAGCCACTACCGGTGCGGCCTGCACCCGCCCTGCGCCGCCCTGTGCCGGAGGGCCTGGAGGAATACATGGTGCATCGCGTCATGCAGCGCGTGGACGTTGTGCTGGATCAACGTCTGCGCGAAGCGATCGCCACGGTGGTGCAGGAACAGACAAGATCGGTACTGCCCCGCCTGCGTGAAGAGATCGAATCCGTGGTGCGTCACGCGGTGTACGAGGCGGTGGCTGATGAGCTCGCAAGCGGCGCGCCGACATTGCCAAAAGGATGACAGGGTATTCCCCTGTGGTTTCCCTCGCATTTGCTCGTGTTCCCTAATGATCTGGCCCATAAATTGCGATATGTTCGCCTGCGTTGAGACACAAGAACCATTCTCAGCGTTTATTTTTACTGGAGATTGATATGCAATTGAAGTTGAAACTGACCGTGGTTGCTGCTATCGCGGCTGCTGCTGGTATGGCCTCTGCACAAGAGCAGGTGGTCAAGATCGGCCACGTGGCACCGGTTTCCGGCGCCCAAGCCCACTACGGCAAGGACAACGAAAATGGCGCGCGCATGGCCATTGAAGAGCTGAACGCCCAGGGCATCACCATCGGTGGCAAGAAGATCAAGTTCGAGCTGCAGGCCGAAGACGATGCCGCGGACCCCAAGCAAGGCACTGCTGCCGCGCAAAAGCTGTGCGACTCCAAGGTTGCTGGCGTGGTCGGCCACCTCAACTCCGGCACCACCATCCCTGCAGCCAAGGTCTATAACGACTGCGGCATCCCCCACGTGACCGGCGCGGCCACCAACCCCAACCTGACCAAGCCCGGCTACAAGACCACCTTCCGCATCATCGCCAACGACAATGCTCTGGGTGCTGGCCTGGCTGCCTACGCTGCCGAGACACTGAAGCTCAAGTCGGTTGCCATCATCGATGACCGTACCGCTTACGGCCAGGGTGTTGCCAATGTGTTCAAGACGATTGCCGCCCAGAAGGGCATGAAGGTGGTGGACGAGCAGTTCACGACCGACAAGGCCACCGACTTCATGGCCATCCTGACCGCCATCAAGGCCAAGAACCCCGACGCCATCTTCTTCGGCGGCATGGACCCCCAAGGCGGCCCCATGCTGCGCCAAATGGAGCAACTGGGTCTGAGCAACGTCAAGTACTTCGGCGGCGACGGCATCTGCACGTCTGAAATCGCCAAGCTGGCTGCTGGCGCCAAGACCCTGGCTAACGTGATCTGCGCGGAAGGCGGCTCTTCGCTGGCCAAGATGCCTGGCGGCACGGCCTGGAAGGCCAAGTACGACGCCAAGTATCCCGGCCAGTTCCAGGTGTACAGCCCCTATACCTACGATGCGACGTACCTGATCGTGGACGCCATGAAGCGCGCCAACTCGGTGGACCCCAAGGTCTATACCCCCGAATTGCTGAAGTCCAACTTCAAGGGCGTGACCTCCACGATCGCCTTCGAACCCAATGGCGAAATGAAGAACCCTGCCATCACCCTGTACACGTACAAGGATGGCAAGAAGACGCCTCTGTGATCCAGGCGCCTCTGCGAACAAAAAGGCTTCCTTCGGGAAGCCTTTTTTCTTGAAGGTGAGGGTGGACGGTGACGTTGAATCAGCCGCCTCAGCGCCGCACCTGCAGCGCCCCCGGATTCACGATGTTGGTGGGCGTGCCCTTGATGAAGTTCACGGCATTGTCGAAAGCGGCGCCAAAGTAAAGCTCATAGCTGTCCTGCTCCACATAGCCGATATGGGGCGTGCAGATGCAGTTTTCGAGCCGCAGCAGCGCGTGGCCTTGCAGGATGGGTTCGCTTTCAAAAACGTCCACGGCCGCCATGCCGGGGCGGCCCCGATTGAGGGCAGCGATCAGTGCGTCGGGCTCGATCAGTTCGGCGCGCGAGGTGTTGACCAGCAGCGATGTCGGTTTCATGCACGAAAGGTCTTCGAGCGACACGATGCCGCGCGTCTCGTCGGTCAGGCGCAGGTGCAGCGAGACCACGTCGCACTGGGCAAAGAACTCCTCGCGCGTGGTGGCGACCTGGTACCCGTCGGTGAGGGCCTGCGCACGCGAGGCTTCGCGGCCCCAGATGCGCACGTTCATGCCAAAGGCGCGGCCATAGCCAGCCACCAGTTGGCCAATGCGGCCATAGCCCCAAATGCCCAGTGTCTTGCCGCGCAGCGTATTGCCGATGCAGAAATTGGCAGGCATGGACGCGGCTTTCAGCCCCGACTGCTGCCAGGCGCCGTGCTTGAGGTTGGAGATGTACTGCGGCAACCTGCGCATGGCGGCCATCACGAGGGCCCAGGTCAGCTCGGCCGGCGCCACGGGGGAGCCTATGCCCTCGGCCACCGCAATACCGCGTTCTGTGCAGGCGGTCACGTCGATATGGCTGCCCACCTTGCCGGTCTGGGCAATGAGTTTGAGGCGGGGCAGTTTCTCTATCAGCTGCCGCGTGATGTGGGTGCGTTCCCGGACCAGGACGATGATGTCTGCATCCTTGAGCCGCACGGAAAGCTGGCCCAGTCCCTTGATGGTGTTGGTATAGACCTTGGCGGTGTACGCGTCGAGCCGCGCAGCGCAATGGAGTTTGCGCACCACGTCCTGATAGTCGTCGAGGATAACGATGTTCATGCTGCCATTGTGCCTTGGCAGACGGCGGCGGTCAGCGCTGTCCAGGTGCTGGGCGTCTGCCTTTTGGTGACCGAGTGTTGGCGACGCTGGCGCGCCGCCGCTGTTTCAGACCTGTATCGCCTCGGAGGCCGCCAGCCGGTCCAGCTCGGCGCACACATCGGCCATGCGGCCTGCAATGACCATGCGGCCTGTGCCGGACTGACGCAGAACCTTGGTGGCTTGTGTGGCAGGCAGGACATGGTCGGCCGGCGCAGGCGGCGGCTTGACGGTAAAAGGCCAGTTGCCGCGAGGCGGGCGTTGTTGCACTGACGCGCCGGGCGGGCGCTGGTGGGCTGCTGCGGCGCCATGCTGTGGCGCGGGCACGGGTTGCCGGGGCGACTCCAGCAGCGCGGACTGGCGCAGCCAGTGGGACAGGGTCTGGAAGGGGGCGGACAGAAGGGGCAAGGCAATTCCCATGTGAAAACTCCGAAGGTCGGGGGTTGGACATAGGCAGGATTGCGAACGGGCATGCTTGCGCCGCAGGGTTGGCGCACCGGCTTTGCCGGTATGCCAAACGCCCGCCACCTGCGGCTCAAGCAGGAGGCTGCTTACATCAGCATGGTGTTGCGGATCAGCCCCACGGCCAGGCCCTCGATTTCGAAGGGCTCGCCGGGCTGGACCACGATCACTGGGTAGTCGGGGTTTTCAGGCAGGAGCTCGATGGCGCTGGCCGTGCGGCGCAGGCGCTTGACGGTGACGTCGTCCCCCAGACGGGCCACGATGATCTGGCCGTTGCGGGCCTCGCGGGTGGACTGCACGGCCAGCAGGTCGCCGTCCATGATGCCGGCGTCGCGCATGGACATGCCGCGCACCTTGAGCAGGTAGTCGGGCTTGTGCTGGAACAGGCTGTTTTCCACCGCGTAGGTTTGGTCCACATGTTCCTGCGCGAGAATGGGCGAGCCTGCTGCCACGCGGCCAACGAGGGGCAGCACCAGCTGGGACAGGCCCGGAATGGGCAGGTTGAACTGGTTGCCCCGCGCCGCGTTGATGGAGCGCACCGTGTCGCTGCGCAGGCGGATGCCGCGCGATGTGCCGCTGACGAGCTCGATCACGCCCTTGCGTGCCAGCGCCTGCAGGTGTTCTTCGGCCGCGTTGGCAGACTTGAAGCCCAGCTCGGCCGCGATTTCGGCGCGGGTGGGGGGCGCGCCGGTGCGGGCGATGGCGGTCTGGATGAGGTCCAGGATCTGTTGCTGGCGGGCGGTGAGTTTCGGGTTGTCGAGCATGGTGGTTTCCGGTCAGGGCGGCTACAGTGAAGGACAACTGTTTTTTAATCCAGTAGCTGTATTTTTCACCAGTTTTCCAGAGGATGCAAGTGAACGGGCAAAAAATTGTGGTTTTGGGCACGGGCGGCACCATCGCGGGCACCTCGGCCCAGGCGGGCGACAACATTGGCTATACGGCGGCGCAGGTGGGTGTGGCGCAGTTGCTGGGCGCTGTGCCCGGCCTGCAGCAGGCGGCTGCTGGCGCGCAGTTGGTGACCGAGCAGGTGGCCCAGATCGACAGCAAGGACATGGACACGGCCGTGTGGCAGGCCCTGGCGCAGCGCTGCGCGCAGCACCTGCAGGACCCGGCCGTGCAGGGCGTGGTGATCACCCACGGCACGGACACGCTGGAGGAGACGGCATGGTTCCTCGACCAGGTGCTGGACACCCACGCCAAGCCCGTGGTGCTGACCTGCGCCATGCGCCCGGCCACGGCGCTGGCGCCCGACGGTCCGCAGAACCTGCTGGACGCCGTGGCCGTGGCATCGACGCCCGGCGCGCGGGGCGTGGTGGCGGTCGCGGCGGGCGAGCTGCATGGCGCGCGGCAGGGGCAAAAAGTGCATCCCTATCGCGTCAACGCCTTCAACTCGGGCGAAGCCGGGCCGCTGGGCTGGGTGGAGGAGGGGCGGGTGCGTTTGGAGCAAAATTGGCCTTTAGCGCAATGTAGTCAAGCGCTGACAGCTATCGAAACCATAGTAAATACCCCCGTCTGGCCTCGCGTGGAGGTCGTGCTCAACCACGCGGGCGCGTCCGGTGCCCTGGTGGATGCGCTGGTGCGCGACGGGGTGCAGGGACTGGTGGTCGCCTGCACGGGCAATGGCACCATCCACCATGCACTGGAGGCCGCCTTGCTGCGGGCGCAGGCGGGCGGGGTGCGGGTGCTGCGCTCCACGCGCTGCGCCCAGGGGCAGGTGCTGCCCAAGCCGGGCGATGCATTGCCGGATGCGCATGGCCTGTCGCCCGTGAAGGCGCGCATCTCGCTGATGCTGGAGCTTTTGCAGGGCTGAACGCATCCTTGATCAAAAACAAAAACGGCGCCTTGAACAAGGCGCCGTTTCTTTGGGGGCTGCGTAAAAAGCAGCCTGCAGGCCGTCAGCTTGCCAGGGCCTGCAGGGCGCGCGCGGTGATTTCTTCCACGCTGCCCGTGCCGCTGATGGCGCGGTACTTGGGGGCGGCGGTGGGATCCTGCTTGGCCCAGCCGGAGTAATAGTCCACCAGGGGGCGCGTCTGGTCGCTATAGACCTGCAGGCGCTTTTTGACCGTTTCTTCCTTGTCGTCGTCGCGCTGGATCAGGTCTTCACCCGTCACGTCGTCCTTGCCTGCCACCTTGGGCGGGTTGAACTTGACGTGGTAGGTGCGGCCGCTGGCCGGGTGCGAGCGGCGGCCGCTCATGCGCTCGATGATGGCGTCAAAGGGCACGTCGATCTCCAGCACGTAGTCCAGCTTGACGCCTGCGGCCTTCATCGCGTCCGCCTGCGGGATGGTGCGGGGGAAGCCGTCGAACAGGAAACCGTTGGCGCAGTCGGCCTGCGTGATGCGCTCCTTCACCAGGCCAATGATGATGTCGTCGCTGACCAGGGCACCCGAATCCATCACGGCCTTGGCCTGCAGGCCCAGGGGCGTGCCGGCCTTGACGGCGGCGCGCAGCATGTCGCCGGTGGAGATTTGCGGGATGCCGTACTTCTGGCAGATGAAGGTGGCTTGCGTGCCCTTTCCGGCGCCTGGCGCGCCCAGCAGAATCAGTCTCATGGGGAAGTCCTCGAAGGTTGGAAATCGGCGGCGCTGCTGGCGGGGGCGCGGTGGAAGCGCCCGAGGCGCGGCGCTCTCGTTGCGGTTGAGGATAGCACGCGCTCTTTGGGCTCCGCTTACAGATTTACAGGAACAATGCGCGCACGCGCTCCAGGTCCTCGGGCGTGTCCACGCCGGGGCCGGGCGCTGTGTCGGCCAGGTGCACGGCGATGCGGTGGCCGTGCCACAGGGCGCGCAGCTGTTCCAGGGCCTCGATGGCCTCGGTGGGTGCGGGCGGCAGGGCCGGAAACTGCCGCAGAAAGCCCGCGCGGTAGCTGTAGATGCCCACGTGCCGCAACGGCGCAAAGCCGCTGCCTTGCCACCAGGCCGTGCCCGGCGTGTGGTCGCGGGCGAAGGGAATGGGGGCGCGGCTGAAGTAATGCGCCAGTCCGCGCGCGTCCAGCACCACCTTCACCACGTTGGGGTTGGCGTAGTCGGCCGCACTGGCAATAGCGTGGGCGGCCGTGCCCATGCTGGCCTCGGTACGTGCGGGGAGCAGGGCGGCCACGGCGTCGATCAGGGCGGGGGCTATCAGCGGCTCGTCGCCCTGTACGTTGACCACGATGTCGTCGCCTTGCAGGCCCAGCTGCGCGCAGGCTTCGGCCAGGCGGTCGCTGCCGCTGGGGTGGTCGGCGCGGGTCAGCTGTGCCTCGACGCCGTGGGCGGCGCAGGCCTGCAGGATGCGGGCGTCGTCCGCCGCCACCACCACGCGGGTGGCGCTGCTCTGGGCCGCGCGCTGGGCCACGCGCACCACCATGGGCAGGCCGGCGATGTCGGCCAGGGGCTTGTCCGGCAGGCGGCTTGATGCCATGCGCGCCGGGATGAGCACCGTGAAGCCGCTCATGACCTTTCCAGCTCGTCGTCGGTCAGCGTGCGGGCCTCGTTCTCCAGCAACACGGGGATGCCGTCGCGCACGGGGTAGGCCAGGCGGGCGCTGCGCGAGATGAGCTCCTGCGCCTCGCGGTCAAAAGTCAGCGGGCCCTTGG
>DAIQRN010000396.1:0-3228 GCA_036786185.1 Acidovorax sp.
GTTGGCTGGCCGAGCTGGCGCCCGATGCGAAAAACAACGGCAGCACGCCCAGCGTGAAGGCCAGCGAGGTCATGAGGATGGGGCGGAAGCGCAGGTGGGCCGCTTCCAGCGCGGCATCAATGATGTTTTTGCCCGAGGCCTGCAGATCCTTGGCGAACTCGATGATCAGAATGGCGTTCTTTGCCGACAGGCCAATGATGGTCACCAGTCCGATCTGGAAGTACACGTCGTTGGACATGCCGCGCGCCCAAGTACCCAGCAGCACTCCCAGCACGCCTAGCGGCACCACCAGCAGCACCGAGAACGGGATGGACCAGCTTTCATAGAGCGCAGCCAGGCTCAGGAACACTGCCAGCAGCGAGAACGCGTACAGCACCATGGCTTGCGAGCCGGCGAGTTTTTCTTCGCGCGATTGTCCCGTCCATTCGTAGCCGAAACCCTCGGGCAGCTGGGCCACCAGGCGCTCCATCTCTTGCATGGCTTCGCCTGTGCTGTAACCGGGCGCGGGGCCGCCGGCAATCTTCATGGCAGGGTAGCCGTTGTAGCGCACGGTTTGCATGGCGCCGGTGATCCAGCGCGTTGTTGCAAAGGTGGCGAGCGGCACTACTTGCCCTTGGGTGTTGAGTACTGGCAAATCCAGGATGGTTTCAGGTTGCATGCGCGCGGGTGCATCGGCTTGCACCACGACACGCTGCAGCCGGCCCTGGTTTGGGAAATCGTTGATGTACGACGAACCCAGTGCGGTGGACAAGGCGCTGTTGATGGTGTCGAACGACACACCCAGGGCGTTGGCCTTGTCGCGGTCGATGTCGATTTGCATCTGCGGCGCATCCTCCATGCCGTCGGGGCGCACCTGGGCAAGCACCTTGCTTTGCGCGGTCATGCCGAGCAATTGGTTGCGTGCGGCGACCAGCGCATCATGGCCCTTGGAGCCGCGATCCTGCAGGCGGAAGGTGAAACCCGTCGCCGTGCCCAGCTCGGGGATGGGAGGGGGGCTGAGGGCGAAGATGAACGCATCGCGGAAGCCTGACAGCGCACCCATGGCGCGGCCCGCCACGGCTTCGGCGGAATGTTCGGCGCCTGGACGCTCGCTCCAGTTCTTCAGGGGGATAAAGGAAATACCTGCGTTCTGCCCCTGGCCGGAAAACGAAAAACCGGCCACGGTGATGACGTCCTGCACCTCGGGCTGCTTCATGGCGAACTGCTCAACCGCATACAGCGCCTCTTGGGTGCGCTCCAGCGCCGCGCCTGGGGGGAGCTGGATGTTGGCGATCAGGTAGCCTTGGTCTTCGTTGGGTAGGAATGAGGTTGGCAGGCGCATGTACACGACGCTCACGGCGCCGATCAGGGCGGCGTAGATGATCATCATGCGGCCGCCACGGCGCACAAGCTTGGACAGACCGGCTTCGTAACTGTGCGTGGTGCTCTTGAAGACCCGATTGAACCAGCCGAAGAAGCCCTTCTTTTCGTGGTGATCCTCCGATATGGGCTTGAGCAGGGTGCCGCACAGAGCCGGTGTGAGCGATAGCGCCAAAAATGCGGAGAAAGCGATGGATGTAGCCATCGTGGCCGCGAACTGGCGATAGATGTTGCCTGTAGAACCGGCAAAGAAGGCCAGCGGTACGAACACGGCAATCAGCACCACGGTAATGCCAACGATGGCCCCGGAAATCTGAGCCATCGCCTTGCGTGTGGCCTCGAGGGGCGGCAGGCCTTCCTCGGCCATGATGCGCTCGACGTTCTCCACCACCACGATGGCGTCGTCCACCACGATACCGATAACCAGCACCATACCGAACATGGTCAGCACGTTGATGGAAAAACCCATGGCCAGCAGGGCGCCGAATGTGCCCAGTAGGGCCACTGGCACAACGATGGTCGGGATGATGGTGTAGCGGAAGTTTTGCAGGAACAGGAGCATCACCAGGAACACCAGCGCCACAGCTTCGAGCAGCGTGTGCACCACTTTTTCAATGGACACGGAAACGAATATCGAGGTGTCGTAGGGAATGCTGGACTTCACGCCCTGTGGGTAGTACTGCTGCAGTTCGGCTAACTTGGCTTTTACCGCCTTGGCGGTGGCCAGTGCGTTGGCGGTCGGTGTGAGCTGCACGCCCATGCCCACTGCGGGGGCGCCATTCAGGCGCGCGCTGGTGCTGTAGCTCTGAGAGCCCAGCTCGATGCGTGCCACATCCTTCAGGCGCACGGTAGAGCCGTCGATGTTAGCGCGCAGCACGATGTCGCCAAATTGCTCGGCGGTGGAGAGCTGCCCCCGCACCACGATGGTGGCCGTTGTCGTCTGCCCTTTGGTGCTGGGCAGTTCGCCCAGGTTGCCTGCTGACACTTGCAGGTTTTGTGAGCTGATGGCTGAATTCACCTGTCCCAGCGACAGGTTGAATCCCTTGAGCTTGGCAGGGTCGATCCAGATGCGCATGGCGCGCTCCGAGCCGAATTGTGTGACCGATCCCACGCCTGGCAGGCGCTGTAGTTCGGGGAGAATGTTCCGGGCAGCATAGTCGTTGAGCGCCTCGATGGATACATCGGGCGTCTCGGATGTGAGCATGGTGAACAGCAGAAAGTTCGAACGTGATTTCTCTACCCGAACGCCCTGTTGAGTCACCGCTGCTGGCAGGCGCGGTGTGGCGCGTGACAGGCGGTTTTGCACGTCCACCTGGGCCAGATCGTCATTGGTACCGGGCTCGAAGCTCAGCACGATGGAGCCCGTGCCATTCGCTTGGCTGGTGGTCTCCATGTACGCCAGGCCGGTGGCGCCATTCATTTCGCGCTCGATGATGGCCAGTACGCTGTCCTCCAGCGTCTGGGCAGTAGCGCCTGGATAGGCGACCGACACTTGGATGGTCGGCGGCGCCACGGACGGGTATTGCGCGATGGGTAGTTGGGTGATGGACAAAGCGCCGATCACCATGATGAAGATTGCGATCACCCATGCAAAGATGGGGCGGTCGATAAAGAACTTGGCCATGTGCCGCGCTCCTGATGCTTATTGTTTGGATGGTGTGGCGGTGGGCTGGCTGGCGGCGGCTGCAGACGTTGGCGTCTTGGCTGTGCCGTTTTCCTGCAGAAGCACGGGCTTGACCACGATGGGGTCGCCAGGCTTGCCGCGTGGCAGCTTCTGAAAGCCGTCCACCATGACCTGTTCGCCCGATTTCAATCCTTCGAGGATTACCCAGTTGGAGCCTTGCGCCGGCCCGAGCTTGATGGGGCGGG
>DAIQRN010000024.1:0-13007 GCA_036786185.1 Acidovorax sp.
CCGACTTCATGGCGATGTAGGCGTTGGTGTTGGCGGGGTTGCCCACCACCAGCACCTTCACGTTGCGCGAAGCCACGGCGTTCAGGGCTTTGCCCTGTGCCGTGAAGATGGCGCCATTGACGGCCAGCAGCTCGGCACGCTCCATGCCGGGGCCGCGGGGGCGCGAGCCCACCAGCAGGGCGTAGTCGGCGTCCTTGAAGGCGGTCATGGGGTCGCTGTGGGCGGTCATCTCGACCAGCAGCGGGAAGGCGCAGTCATCAAGTTCCATCATCACGCCCTTGAGCGCCTTCTGGGGGCCTTCCACGGGCACTTCCAGCAGCTGCAGTATGACGGGCTGGTCCTTGCCCAGCATTTCGCCGGAGGCGATACGGAACAGCAGGGCGTAACCGATTTGGCCAGCGGCGCCAGTGACGGCCACGCGAACAGGCTTCTTGCTCATGATGAGAACTCCAGGAAGTGAAAAAACAGAAAGGTGATGAAAGCCAAGCACCTGCGTCTGTCACCAGCAGCCCGTGCCCCGCAAAACAGCCTTGGAGTTTACCCCCGATTCAATGCCTCGGTCAATTTGTCTTATGTCTTATATAAGATATGATTGCAACCTATTTTTGTAGTTCTTCACCGCCGCACACAGCACAGGCCGGCCACGCCTTTCCACCATGTCATCGCTCCCGCTCACCGCCGACAACTCCGCTGTACCGCCAGGCGCTGCGGGTGGTGCAACGCCAGCGTTCAGCCCGCTGTACCAGCAAATCAAGGGACTGATTCTGCAAAGCCTTCAGCAAGGCGAGTGGAAGCCCGGCGAGGCCATCCCCAGCGAGATGGAGCTGGCTGCGCGCTTTCGAGTGAGCCAGGGCACGGTACGCAAGGCCATCGACGATCTGGCGGCCGAAAATCTCGTGATGCGCCGCCAGGGCAAGGGCACCTTCGTGGCCACGCATGCCGAGCAGCATGTTCAGTACCGTTTTCTCAAGCTGCTGCCCGACACCGGCGACGCCAGCGTGGAGGGCCCCGCCCAGCGCCGCGTGATCGACTGCCGGCGCGTGCGTGCCAGCGCCGACGTGGCACGCGCTCTGGCGCTGCGCAGCGGCGACGCCGTCATGCAGGCCCGGCGCATCCTGTCCTTTGTCGGCGTGCCCACCATCCTGGAAGACCTCTGGCTCCCGGGCCAAGCTTTCAAAGGGCTGACGTCCGACCAGATGGCGGGCTACCAAGGCCCGACCTACGCCATGTTCGAGCTGGATTTTGGAGTGCGCATGGTGCGCGCCGAAGAAAAAATCCGCGCCGTGCTACCCGACGCGGAACAAGCCAGCCTGCTCGGCATCCCGCCTGCCACGCCGCTGTTGAGCGTGGAACGCATTGCTTACACCTACAACGATGTTCCCATGGAGTTACGGCGCGGCCTGTACCTGACCGACACGCACCACTACCGCAATGAGCTGAGCTGAAAACCGGGCTCAATGAGCCCTTGTTCAGACGAATTAGGTCGAAAATTCCGATTCACTCAAACCCCTGCTTGTTGCATTGCAATAGAATTTTGGGTTGTTCGCCCTCGCGAAATTACAAATCAGTTACATCCACGAAAGCTCCTGACATGACTGAACTCGCCAAAAAGCGGCCTGAATTCCGCAACATCAACGCCTTCAAGGATCTGCCGGGCTACCGCTGGCCGCTGGCTGCGCTGGTCTCTGGCATGCACCGCGCCAGCGGGCTGGTCATGTTCCTGCTGCTGCCTTTCATCATCTGGATGTTCGACACCTCGGTGTCGTCCGAGTTCTCCTTCGCACGGTTCACGGCCGCGTTCAGCACAGGCCTGGGCTTCGTGCCCGGCTGGCTGATCAAGCTGGCGACCCTGGCCCTGATCTGGTCCTACCTGCACCACTTCACCGCAGGCCTGCGCCACCTGTGGATGGACGTGAGCCACAGCGCCGTGAGCAAGCAGTTTGGCAAGACCTCTGCGTTGACCGTGCTGGTCATCAGCATCACCCTGACCGTGGTGCTGGGTGCCAAGCTCTTCGGCCTGTACTGACCCACCCATCCACACCGGCCAAGCGCTGCACCCAGCACCAGCCCAAGAACGAGAGGAAAGCTTCCATGTCCGTCAATTACGGTTCCAAGCGCGTCGTCGTCGGCGCTCACTACGGCCTGCGCGACTGGCTCAGTCAGCGCGTCACGGCCATCCTGATGGCCCTGTTCACCCTGGCCCTGCTGGCCCAGGTGATTTTTTCCAGTGGCCCCATCGGCTACGACAAATGGGCCGGCATCTTTGCGGCCCAATGGATGAAGGTGCTGACCTTTGCCGTGATCATTTCGCTGGCCTGGCACGCGTGGGTCGGCATGCGCGAAATCCTGATGGACTACGTCCAGCCCGTGGTGCTGCGCCTTGCGTTGCAGGTGTTCACCATCGTCTGGCTGGTCGGCTGCGCAGGCTGGGGCATCCAGGTCCTGTGGCGTCTCTGATTGATCCCCCCGCGACTGAAGGCATACAACAATGAGCTACACCAAAGCTAACATCACCAAGCGCAAGTTCGACGTGGTCATCGTCGGCGCCGGCGGCTCCGGCATGCGCGCCTCGCTCGAACTCTCCCGCGCCGGCCTGAACGTGGCCTGCCTCTCCAAGGTGTTCCCCACCCGCTCGCACACGGTGGCAGCGCAAGGCGGCGTGTCCGCATCGCTGGGCAACATGAGCGAGGACAACTGGCACTACCACTTCTACGACACCATCAAGGGCTCGGACTGGCTGGGCGACCAGGACGCCATCGAATTCATGTGCCGCGAAGCACCCAACGTGGTGATCGAGCTCGAACACTTCGGCATGCCGTTCGACCGCAACCCCGACGGCACCATCTACCAGCGCCCCTTTGGCGGCCACACCGCCAACTACGGCGAGAAGCCCGTGCAGCGCGCCTGCGCCGCCGCCGACCGCACCGGCCACGCCATGCTGCACACGCTGTACCAGAAGAACGTCGAGTCCAAGACCAACTTCTTCGTGGAGTGGATGGCGCTGGACCTGATCCGCAACGAACAGGGCGACGTGGTCGGCGTGACCGCGCTGGAACTGGAAACCGGCGACCTGTACGAGCTGCAGGCCAAGGCCGTGCTGCTGGCCACCGGCGGCGCGGGCCGCATCTTCGCGGCCTCGACCAACGCCTTCATCAACACCGGCGACGGCCTGGGCATGGCGGCGCGCGCTGGCATCCCACTGCAGGACATGGAGTTCTGGCAGTTCCACCCCACCGGTGTGGCTGGCGCAGGCGTGCTGCTGACTGAAGGCTGCCGCGGCGAAGGCGCCATCCTGCTCAACAGCAACGGCGAGCGCTTCATGGAGCGCTATGCGCCCACCCTGAAGGACTTGGCACCGCGCGACTTCGTGTCGCGCTCGATGGACCAGGAAATCAAGGAAGGCCGCGGCTGCGGTCCTAACAAGGACTACATCCTGATGAAGCTGGACCACCTGGGCGCGGACACCATCAGGAAGCGCCTGCCGTCGGTGGAAGAGATCGGCCACAACTTCGCCAACGTGGACATCACCAAGGAACCTATCCCCGTGGTGCCCACCATCCACTACCAGATGGGTGGCATCCCCACCAACATCAACGGCCAGGTTGTCGTGCACGACGGCCAGCAAAATCAGGTCGTCAACGGTCTCTATGCCGTGGGCGAATGCTCCTGCGTGTCGGTGCACGGCGCCAACCGCCTAGGCACGAACTCGCTGCTGGACCTGCTGGTCTTCGGCAAATCGGCGGGCAAGCACATCGTGAACTTCGTCAAGAGCTCCGGCGAACACCAGCCCGTGCCCGCCAATGGCTCGGACCGCACCTTGGCGCGCCTGAACCAGCTGCAGGATTCAAACGAAGGCATCTACGCGCAGGACATCGCCAACGACATCCGTTCGAGCATGCAGCAACACGCTGGCGTGTTCCGCACGCAGGCGAGCATGGATGAAGGCGTGGTCAAGATCAACGCCATCCGTGAACGCGTGGGCGGTGTGACCCTGAAGGACAAGTCCAAGGTTTGGAACACGGCCCGCATGGAAGCGCTGGAAGTGGACAACCTCATCGAAGTGGCCCAGGCCACGATGACCTCGGCCGCTGCCCGTCGCGAATGCCGTGGCGCACACACCGTGTACGACTACGAGCACCCGGCCGACCACGCCGAGTTCCCACTGGGCCGCAACGACAAGGAATGGATGAAACACACGCTGTGGCACAGCGCGGACAACAGCCTGACCTACAAGCCCGTCAACCTCAAGCCCCTGACGGTGGACAGCGTGCCTCCCAAGGTCCGTACGTTCTGATTCAAGAGCCTCACGAGAGAACAACATGAAGCGCACTTTTCAAATCTACCGCTACGACCCGGACAAGGACGCCAAGCCCTACATGCAGACCATCGAGATCGAGCTCGATGGCCATGAGCGCATGCTGCTGGACGCGCTGGTCAAGCTCAAGGCGCAAGACCCGTCCCTGTCGTTCCGCCGCTCGTGCCGCGAAGGCGTGTGCGGTTCGGACGCCATGAACATCAACGGCAAGAACGGCCTGGCCTGTCTCACGAACATGAACACCCTCAAGGGCACGATTGTTCTGAAGCCCCTGCCCGGCCTGCCCGTGATCCGCGACCTGATCGTGGACATGACGCAGTTCTTCAAGCAGTACAACTCGATCAAGCCCTACCTCATCACCGAAGGTATTGCCCCCGAGAAGGAGCGCCTGCAAAGCCCCGAAGAGCGCGAAGAGCTCAACGGTCTGTACGAGTGCATTCTGTGCGCCAGCTGCTCCACCAGCTGCCCCAGCTTCTGGTGGAACCCCGACAAGTTCGTGGGCCCCGCCGGTCTGCTGCAGGCCTACCGCTTCATCGCCGACAGCCGCGATGAAGCCACGGGTGCGCGCCTGGACAACCTCGAAGACCCGTACCGCCTGTTCCGCTGCCACACCATCATGAACTGCGTGGACGTGTGCCCCAAGGGGTTGAACCCCACCAAGGCCATCGGCAAGATCAAGGAGCTGATGGTGCGCCGCACTGTCTGAGGTCCATCCATGACAGACGCCTCCACTCTCCACCCCGACGCGCTGCTGGACGACCGTGAGCGCGCCAAGCTGCACTGGCGCTGTCGGCGTGGGCTGCTGGAGAACGATCTGTACATCGAGAACTTCTTCACGCGCTTCGGCCCTCACCTGACGTGGCGCCATGCCCAGGGCATGAACGCCCTGATGGATCTGGCGGACAACGACCTGCTGGACCTGATGCTCAAGCGGCGCGCACCCGAAGGCGGCCTCGACACCGAAGAAGTGCATGAAGTCCTCGGCATGCTGCACCAAAGTGGTGGCGCAGTGCTGCCCCGGGCCTGAGAAGGGCGGATGCCCCCAGTCAGGCCGACAACTCCCGATTACCCCGGCAACTATCCAAGGAAAGTACCCATGAAGCTAGCTGACAACAAAGCCACCCTGTCCTTCAGCAACGGCAGCCCCAGTGTGGACCTGCCCGTGTATCAGGGCAGCATTGGTCCGGATGTCATCGACATTCGCAAGCTGTACGCACAAACGGGCATGTTCACCTATGACCCGGGCTTCCTGTCCACGGCAGCCACGCAGTCGGCCATCACCTACATCGACGGCGACAAGGGCGAGCTGCTGTACCGTGGTTACCCCATCGAGCAACTCGCAACACAATGCGACTACCTCGACACCTGCTACCTGCTGCTCAAGGGCGAGCTGCCCAACGAGACGCAGCGCACCGACTTCCACAAGCTCGTGACCAACCACACGATGGTCAACGAGCAGATGCAGTTCTTCCTGCGTGGCTTCCGTCGCGACGCCCACCCCATGGCCGTGCTGACCGGTCTGGTGGGCGCCCTGTCGGCCTTCTACCACGACAGCACCGACATCAACAATCCGCAGCACCGCGAGATCGCCGCCATCCGCCTGATCGCCAAGATGCCCACGCTGGTCGCCATGGCCTACAAGTACGGCATGGGCCAGCCCTACATGTACCCGCGCAACGACCTGAGCTACTCGGGCAACTTCCTGCGCATGATGTTTGGTACGCCGTGCGAAGAGTACAAGGTCAACCCCGTGATCGAACGGGCCATGGACCGCATCTTCACGCTGCACGCTGACCACGAGCAAAACGCATCCACCTCCACGGTGCGCCTGTGCGGCTCGTCGGGCACCAACCCCTTCGCCGCCATCGCCGCTGGCGTGGCCTGCCTGTGGGGCCCTGCCCACGGCGGCGCCAACGAAGCCTGCCTGAACATGCTGGAAGAAATCCAGGCCATGGGCGGCGTGGCCAAGGTGGGCGAGTTCATGGAAAAGGTCAAGGACAAGTCCTCTGGCGTCAAGCTCATGGGCTTTGGCCACCGCGTGTACAAGAACTACGACCCCCGCGCCAAGCTCATGCAAGAGACTTGCAACGAAGTGCTGGCCGAGCTGGGCCTGGAGAACGACCCCCTGTTCAAGCTGGCCAAGTCGCTCGAAAAGATCGCCCTGGAAGACGACTACTTCGTGCAGCGCAAGCTCTACCCGAACGTGGACTTCTACTCCGGCATCGTTCAGCGCGCCATCGGCATTCCCGTGAACCTGTTCACCGGCATCTTTGCACTGGCCCGCACCGTGGGCTGGATCGCCCAGCTCAACGAGATGATCGGTGACCCCGAGTACAAGATCGGCCGCCCCCGCCAGCTGTTCACAGGCTCTGTCCGCCGCGACGTGCCTGCGCTGGACAAGCGCTGATCGCCAAGGCGCTCCACGCCGCGCCCCCCGAAAGCCCGCTGGCCCTGCCTGCGGGCTTTTTTCTTGGTGGCAATGGCACACTGACGCCACTGCACCGCCTGCCGATGCTGCCATGAAACGCCTGTATGCCTTTTGCTCCCTCATGCTGAGTTTCCTGCTGTCAGGGTGTAGCCTCCCGCCTCCCCAAGGGCGCAGCGCCAGCCAGGCGCTGAATGCGACCGAAACCACGAGCACACCGCTGGGCCAAGGCGTGCAGGTGCTGCGCCAACAGGCTGGCGCCACGCCCAACCTCACGGGGTTCTATCCCATTCGCGATGCCCATGAGGCCTTCGCGGCGCGCGCCCTGCTGGCGCGGGGAGCCCAGCGCTCGCTCGACGTTCAGTACTACATCTGGCGCAGCGACACCACGGGTAACCTGTTGGCGCACGAGCTGGTTTTGGCGGCCGACCGCGGGGTGCGCGTGCGGCTGCTGCTCGACGACGGCGGCACGGGAGGCCTGGACGACACGCTGCTCGCACTCGACAGCCACCCGCTGATCGAGGTGCGCCTGTTCAACCCCTTCGTGCTGCGCTGGCCCAAGCCGCTGGGCTATGCCACGGACTTTTTTCGCCTGAACCGGCGCATGCACAACAAATCGTTCACCGCCGACAGCCAGGCCAGCATCGTGGGCGGTCGCAATGTGGGCAACGAGTACTTCGGCGCCACCGACGGCGTGCTGTTCACCGACCTGGATCTGCTGACGGTGGGCGCCGTCGTGCAGGATGTCTCCAGCGACTTCGACCGCTACTGGGCCAGCCTGTCGGCGTACCCGGTCGCGCACATCATCACCCGCCCGGCCACGCTGTCGCTGGACGACCTGCGCGCCCAGGGCACAGCGCTGTTGGAAAGCGCCCAGGCGCGCGACTACCGTGAAGCGATCGCCCAGACCCCGTTCATCCAGCGCCTGCTGCAGGCCCAGCTGCCACTGGAATGGGTCACCGCGCGGCTGGTCAGCGACGACCCCGCCAAGGCGCTTGGCAAGGTCCGCGGGCGCGCCCTGATCGGCGCGCAGATCGCCCATGCGCTGGGCAACCCGGAGCATGCCCTGGACGTGGTCTCGCCCTACTTCATCCCCACGGACGAAGGCGTGGCCGCTTTCGCCGCGCTGCGCAACCAGGGCGTGCGGGTGCGCGTGCTGACCAATTCGGTGCAAGCCACCGACGTTGTCGTGGTGCATGCCGGGTACGCCAAATACCGCAAACCGCTGCTGGGCCACGGCGTGGAGCTGTTCGAGCTGCGCCAGCTCGCCCCCACCGAAGGCCAGGACGGCGGCCGACAGCATGCCGCGCCCAGCCCGCTGGGCAGCAGCGGCTCCAGCCTGCACGCCAAGACCATGGCCGTGGATGGCAAGCGGGTGTTCGTGGGCTCGTTCAACTTCGACCCGCGCTCGGCCGCGCTGAACACCGAAATGGGCATCGTGGTGGACAGCCCCGTGCTGGCCGCGCAGGTGCAGCACGCCTTCGCCACGCAAATCCCCGCCCTGGCCTACCGCGTGGAGGCCGATGCACAAGGCCACCTGCGCTGGCACAGCGGCGTGGGCGACCCGCCCCCCGTGTACACCACCGAGCCAGACCTGGGCCTGGTGCGCCGCCTGGTGGTGTGGCTGGTCGGCATCCTGCCGGTGGAGTGGCTGCTGTAGCCCGCCAGGCCACTGCGATGCAGGGTTTGACAACATACCCCCCTTCAGTAACCCTATTTTTCAACCCTCCAGCGCTTGGTGGATAAGCGCAAGACCCATATACTGCCACCTAGTACAACGCCTACACGCCCATTCCATGCCCCATTCGCCGCAAGACAAGCAGCGCGCCATCACGCGCTTGCGCCGCATTCGCGGACAGGCGCAGGCGCTGGAAAAGGCCGTGGAGACCGGCAGCGAGTGCGCCCCCATCCTGCAGCAGCTGGCCGCCATGCGCGGTGCCGTGCACGGGCTGATGGCCGACCTGCTGGACAGCCATGTGCGCGAAACCCTGGCACAGCAACCGGCACCCACACCGCAGGCGGTGGAGGAAACGCTGGCCCTGCTGCGCTCGTACCTGAAATAGCCTGAACCCCCACAAGGAGCCCCCATGAAATCCCGTGCCGCCGTTGCCTTCAAAGCCGGAGAACCCCTGCAGATCGTCGAGATCGACGTCGCCCCGCCGAAAAAAGGCGAGGTGCTGATCCGCATCACCGACACCGGCGTCTGCCACACCGACGCCTTCACGCTCAGCGGCGAAGACCCCGAGGGCCTGTTCCCCGTCGTGCTGGGCCACGAAGGCGCGGGCATCGTCGTGGAAGTGGGCGAAGGCGTGACCAGCGTGAAGCCCGGCGACCACGTCATCCCGCTGTACACCGCCGAATGCGGCGAATGCCTGTTCTGCAAGTCCGGCAAGACCAACCTGTGCGTGGCCGTGCGCGCCACGCAAGGCAAGGGCGTGATGCCCGACGGCACCACGCGCTTCAGCTACAACGGCCAGCCCATCTACCACTACATGGGCTGCAGCACCTTCAGCGAATACACCGTGGTGGCCGAGGTGTCGCTGGCCAAGGTCAACCCCAACGCCAACCCCGAGCAGGTCTGCCTGCTGGGCTGCGGCGTGACCACCGGCCTGGGCGCCGTGAAGAACACCGCCAAGGTACAGCCGGGCGACACCGTGGCCGTGTTTGGCCTGGGCGGCATCGGCCTGGCCGTGATTCAGGGGGCCAAGCTGGCCAAGGCAGGCCGCATCATCGCCATCGACACCAATCCGTCCAAGTTCGACCTGGCCCGCACCTTTGGTGCCACCGACTGCGTCAACCCCAAGGATTTCGACAAGCCCATCCAGCAGGTCATCGTGGAGATGACGACCTGGGGCGTGGACCACAGCTTCGAGTGCATCGGCAACGTCAACGTGATGCGCGCCGCGCTGGAATGCGCGCACCGGGGCTGGGGCCAGAGCGTGATCATCGGCGTGGCCGGTGCGGGGCAAGAGATTTCGACCCGCCCCTTCCAGCTCGTCACCGGCCGCAAGTGGCTGGGCACGGCCTTCGGCGGCGTCAAGGGCCGCAGCGAGCTGCCGGGCATGGTCGAAGACGCCATGGCGGGCAAGATCCAGCTGGAGCCCTTCGTGACCCACACCATGGGCCTGGCGGACATCAACCAGGCCTTTGATTTGATGCACTCGGGCCAATCCATCCGCTCCGTCGTCAAGTACGCGGATTAAGGTAAAAAAACAGCCTCCAGCGCTTACCCATCAAGCGCTGGCAGCTCTATTTTCGATAGCACTTTATGACCACTCCCCTGGAACTCCTGAGCAGCCACGCCTGCTTTGGCGGCACGCAGCGCTTCTACCAGCACGCCTCCACCACCATCGGCCTGCCGATGAAGTTCTCGGTCTATCTGCCGCCCCAGGCAGCGCAGGGCCCCGTGCCCGCCCTGCTCTACCTGGCGGGCCTGACCTGCACAGAAGAGACCTTCATGGCCAAGGCCGGGGCCCAGCGCCTGGCGGCCGAGCTGGGCCTGGCCCTCGTCGCGCCCGACACCAGCCCGCGTGGCGCCAATGCGCCGGGCGAGGCCGACAGCTGGGACTTTGGCGTGGGCGCGGGCTTTTACCTCGACGCAACGCAGGAGCCCTGGGCGCGCCACTGGCGCATGGAAAGCTACCTCATGAACGAGCTGCTGCCCCTGGTGGCGGCGCAATTGCCCATCGACGGCGAGCGCATGGGCATCACCGGCCACTCCATGGGCGGGCACGGCGCGCTCACGCTGGCGCTGCGCCACCCGGGCCGGTTCAAGACGGTGTCGGCCTTCGCGCCGATCTGCGCGCCCACCCAGTGCCCCTGGGGCGAAAAGGCTTTCACCGGCTACCTGGGCACGGACCGCAGCACCTGGATCGAGCACGACGCCACCGCGCTCATGCAGCACCAGCCCGTGGCGCCCTACCCGGCGGGCATCCTCATCGACCAGGGGCTGGACGACAAGTTTCTGGCCGCCCAGCTGCACCCGCAGCTTTTCGAGGCGGCCTGCGCCGCCATCGGCCAGCCGCTCACGCTGCGCCGCCACGCGGGCTATGACCACGGCTACTACTTCGTGCAGAGCTTCATGGCCGACCACCTGGCGCACCACGCGCGCGGGCTCTAGGCAACGGGCCGCACCGGCGGCACGCATTAATGCAGGCTTAAGTTGCGGGCGCCACAGTGCGCCCCATGCCTTTGACACTGCAGCGCCCGCTGCCCCCTGGCCTCGCGCCATTCCAATCCTCCAGCACCGCGCCCAGCGCCCCCCGCCGCGCCCTGCACCCCGCCTGGGTGGTGGCGCTGGTCAGCCTCTGGCTGGCCACGGCCTGCAACCTGCCGCTCTGGCAGGAGGTGGCGCGGCTGCCCGGCCAGGGCAGCCTGCGCGGCTGGGGCTTTGCGCTGGCCATGGCCGTCATCGTGGCGGCGGGCAATGCCGCGCTGCTCAGCCTGTTTGCCTGGCGCCGCGCCCTCAAGCCCGCCGTGCTGGTGCTGGTGCTGATGGCGGCCTTTGGCGCCTATTTCATGCTGGCCTACGGCATTGCCATCGACGCGAGCATGCTGACCAATGTGCTGCAGACCGACGCGCACGAAGCGGGCGACCTGCTGAGCTGGCGCATGCTGGGCACGGTGCTGGCGCTGGCCGCCCCGCCGTTGTGGTGGCTGCACCGGCAGCCCGTGCAACGCCTGCCTGCGCTGCGCCAGGCGGCGCACAACGGGCTGCTGCTGGCGGGCTCCATCGCCCTGGTGGTGACCTGCCTGCTGCTGGTGTTTCAGGACTTTGCCTCCACCATGCGCAACCACACCAAGCTGCGCTACCTGATCAACCCGCTCAACAGCGTCTATGCGCTGGGCAACGTCGCCACCAAGCCGCTGCGCATGGACACCCGCACCCTGCTGCCCCTGGGCCGCGACGCCCAGCTGGGCGCCAGCTACGCGGGCCAGGCCCGGCCCCCGCTCCTGGTGCTGGTGCTGGGCGAGACGGGGCGCAGCGCCAACTTTGGCCTCAACGGCTACGAGCGCAACACCACGCCCCGGCTGTCGGCCCGCACGGACCTGGCGAGCGCGCGCAACGCCTGGTCCTGCGGCACCAGCACGGCGGCGTCGGTGCCCTGCATGTTCTCGCACCTGGGGCGCAGCGGTTACGAGGCCCGCTCCGCCAACTTCGAGAACCTGGTGGACGTGCTGCAGCACGCGGGCCTGGCCGTGCTGTGGGTGGACAACCAGTCGGGCTGCAAGAGCGTGTGCGACCGCGTGCCCCACGCCAGCACCTCCGCGCTGAAGGACCCCGCCCTGTGCGCTAGCGGCGAGTGCCTGGACCGCATGATGCTGCAAGGCCTGGACGAGCGCATGGCCGCCCTGCCCGACGCCCAGCGCCAGCGCGGCACCGTGGTGGTGCTGCACCAGATGGGCAGCCACGGCCCCGCCTACGCCAAACGATCGGCCCCCGAGAACAAGAAATTCAGCCCCGAATGCAGCTCCACCGCGCTGCAGGAGTGCGAGCGCCAGCAGGTGGTGAACGCCTATGACAACAGCATCGTGGAGACGGACGCCTTTCTGAATTCAGTGCTTAATTGGCTTGCAGCGCACAACCAGCAAGCGCAAACAGCTATGATTTACGTAGCAGACCATGGTGAATCGCTGGGTGAAGGCAATCTTTACCTGCACGGCCTGCCCTACGCCATCGCGCCCGACGATCAAAAGCACGTGCCCTGGATCACCTGGCTGTCGCCCGCCATGCAGTCACGCACCGGCCTGCCCACGGGCTGCCTGCAGCAGGACCTGGCCGAGCGGCGCATCACACACGACAGCTACTTCCATTCGGTGCTGGGGCTCATGGACGTACGCACCGGCGCGTACAACGCCGAGCTCGACACCTTCACGCCCTGCCGATCTAAAACAGCGAGCCTTGCCCGCGCGCCAGCCCCGGACGGAACTGCGACACGTCCAGCTCCACGCGCTCGCGGTTGAGCCCCAGCCTGCGGCAGGCCGCACCAAAGCGCTGACGCAGCAGGTCGGCCCACAGGCCGCTGCCTTTCATGCGGCTGGCAAAGTCGCTGTCGTACACCCGGCCCGCGCCGCGCTGCGCGGCATCAAGGCCATGCAGGTCCTGCACGCGGGCCATGACGCGGGCGGCGCGATCCGGGTAGTGCACCGCCAGCCATTCGCGGAACACGGCGTCCAGCTCCCAGGGCAGGCGCAGCACGGTGTAGAAGGCGCTCCTGGCGCCCGCATCGCGCGCGGCCTCCAGCACCTGCTCCATGTCGTCGGTGA
>DAIQRN010000397.1:0-3218 GCA_036786185.1 Acidovorax sp.
ACGAAGGTCGTAGGCCACTGCGATGCGCTTTTGGCCTCTGCTGTGCATCACCTTGGCATAGTCCCCCGCGTTGTCGCGCGTGGTGCGGTTGATGCGATACAGGTTGTCATCCTTGCCCAGGAACTCCATCGCGGTGATCGTTGGGCTGATTTGAAAAATGCCTGCTTGCCCGGTTATCGGCACGATCACCGCCGCCATGCCGCTGGTAAACGGGCCCACCACAGCCTCTACTTTGGCGGTAACCAGTTGGTTGGCGGAAGCCTGCGCGGTTTCTTTGCTTTGCGCATCGTCTTTGGCCATGATCTCGACCAATCGTCCGTTGGCCCCTCCCGCCCTGTTGAATTGCTCTACTGCTAGAGTCAATCCGTTCAGTCCGGATTGCCCGTTATCCGAGTTAGGCCCCGAAAGGCCCCCGATGAAACCAATGCGGATAGGTTCGACAGGTTTTTCAGAGCAGGCGGCCAGCACCGCTGCAATCGCAATCAAGAAAGCGGAAACTTTTTTCATGGGCAACCCGATATGTAACAAAATACTTCTACGATAACGCTTTCGTGCTTGCACGAGTCGGTTTGGCCATGAAAAAACTGGATGATCTGTCGGTCTTAGTGCCAGAAAATGAGGACATCATTGGCCGGGGGCACCCACGTCGGTTCGACTGGCGCGGAGCGTGGAACCGCTCCCTGCGGTTCAGGCTGCTGGCTTTGGGAATGATGCCGCTGCTGATGGCATTTCCACTGGTCATGGCAGCACTGAGTATTTTGGGTGGTGATCGGGCCGAAGAGATGCTCTTGGCCAACCTGCGGGGGCAGTTGGGCGCGAGCAGCACCTATCTGGAGCAGACGCGGCGACAAACCGGCCAGCAGCTGGGTCAGCTGGTACGTAGCGAGCGCATACGCACACTCCTCAGCAGCAACAGCGATCCTAAAAATGTGCAGCGTGTGCTGGCTGAGGTGGCTGACAGCAATAATCTGGATTACCTGCTGATCATTGAGGAAAACGGCAGGATAGTTGCAAGCAACTCGGGCCACTCTGCTGGCATGGTGCTGCCTCCGGACTATGTGGTTGAACAGGCTCGGGAGGGCGTCGTCACTTCTGCCTTCGAGCGATTCGAGCCCAGTGTGCTGGAACTGCTGGGCAAAAATCTGCAGAGTCAGGCGATTGCGTCATTGCCAGAGGGTGGCAACCATTCGGCAGAGCGCAGAGGTCTGGCCATACATGCGGCTGCGCACTTTCCTTTGGCGGTAGACGGTCCCAATGCCATGTTGGTAGGCGGTATTTTGCTCAATCGCAATGCGCCCTTGATCGAGCACATGCGAGAGCTTGTCTACCCGGTTGGTACCCTGCCTGACAACACGGAGGGCTTGGTTTTGCTGACGGTGGATGACACCATCATTTCTCTGAGCAGACAACGACGTGAGGGCGGCCGCTTCACAGGTGGACATCTGACTGTGGAGCCCGCTATGGAATTGGCGAAGGGTGAGAAGCAGTGGATGGGACGAACGAGGTTCGGTGATGCCACCTACATGATGGGCATCGATGCAATCCGTGACATTCACGAGGGAGAGATCCTGGGCGCAGTGGGGGTGGCGTTTCCCTACGCCCCCTACGAAAGGGCTATCCGGCTGCTGCTGAGTGCCGTTGGCGGCGTACTGGCTGTAACCATGCTGGTGGTGTCTGTCTCCTATTTGGCCGCTGGCAGAGAGATCACCGGGCGTCTTCAGGCGATTGGTCAAGCCATGTCGCGCGTGCGGCAGGGCGACCGCAGCGCTCGCGTCGCTGGTGGGCACCGCCGGGACGAGTTGGAGAAGCTGGCTCGCCACTTCAATGGGTTGTTGGACACGATTGCCCAGCAAGATGCCAGCCAGAAGGTGGCTCAAAAAACCATCGCCGATGAAGCCTCACGCCGTCGGGCGCTGTTCGAGCACGAGCGCGATGGCGTGGTCATTCTCAATGAAGACGGCTCTGTATTTGAGGCCAACCCGAGTGCAGCCCGGATGCTGGGCTACTCAACTGATGAGTTGCGAGGCATGCACGCGTCAGCCTGGGATGCCAAATTCAGTGCTGCCGAGATTGCTGACAACATCCGTACGACGCGCAATGAGGGTGAATTGCTGGAGACCGTGCACCGGCGCAAAGATGGCACCACCTACGCAGCAGAAATCACTACCAGCAAGGTGCGGTGGGGTGATCGCACCTTCATCCTGACCAGCCAGCGAGACATTTCTGAGCGCAAAGCCGTAGAGGCTGAGTTGGGTCGCTACCGCATCAATCTGGAGCAGTTGGTCGAGCAGCGCACTCGCGAGCTGAACGACCGTACCGCCCAGTTGGACACCATTTTTGCTCTGAGCCCTGATGGCATGGTGTCTTTTGACCGCCAAGGCCATGTGGCTTCTGTGAATCAGGCGTTCCTGCACCTGACGAAGCTGGACAGTGGCAAAGTTCAAGGCTTGGATGAGCAGGCTTTTGAGGAGGTGTTGCGGGCACTGTGTCGTGAGCCCCTGTCCTTCTCAGGATTCGAGGGTCTCCGCCAAGGGGGCGGTTCGGGCTCCGAAGGCCCGAGGCCGCTGCTGGAAATGGCGGGGCCAGGTGGGCGTGTGCTTGAACTGCGTCTGAAGTCCTCCGAATCGGCGTTCGTTTCGCAGGTTCTCTACATCCGCGATATCACGCATGAGACGGAAGTCGACCGCATGAAGAGTGAGTTTCTGACCACTGCAGCCCATGAGCTGCGCACCCCGATGGCCAGTATCTACGGCTTCTCCGAACTGCTTTTGCTGCGCAAGTTTTCGGACGAAAAGCGGCAAGAGCTGCTGGAAACCATTGCCAGGCAGGCGACTCGCATGTCCACCATCATCAATGAGCTGCTGGACCTGGCACGCATCGAGGCACGGCAGGGCCAGGATTTTGTGATGGAGACAGTGCCGTTGCAGGACATTGTGCGCCTGGTGGCTGACGACTACAGCCCACCGACAGGGCGTGCTCGGCCCGTCCTGTCTGACTGCGAGGTGCCGGTGTATGTGAAAGCTGACCGTGGCAAGCTGCAACAGGCCATCCTGAATGTGCTGTCGAACGCTTACAAATACTCCCCTGATGGCGGGGACGTGGTCATTGAGTGCCAGCTTCAAGACGATCGCCGGTACGTGGCCATCACCATTCGCGACCAGGGCATGGGCATGTCGCCAGAGCAGTTGCAGCGGGTCTTTGAGCGCTTTTACCGTGCC
>DAIQRN010000025.1:0-12978 GCA_036786185.1 Acidovorax sp.
GGCGGTCGAGCGCCTGTCCGCCGGCATCGACCGCGCCACGCGGCTGGTGGAGCAACTGCTGGCCCTGGCCCGCCAGGAGGCCGCACCCATAGGCAGCACAGGCAGCGCAGCCAGTGCGCGCGTGGATCTGCGGGCCGTGGCCCAGCTCGCGCTGGCGGATGTGGCCCCCGCCGCCCAGGCGCGTGGCATGGATGTGGGCCTGCTCGATTCCGACGCCGCCACCGTGCCCGGCAACGCCGAGGCCCTGCGCATGCTGGCGCGCAACCTGCTGGACAACGCCATCAAGTACACGCCCCCCGGCGGCCAGGTGGACGTGCAGGTGCGCACCGCCAACGGCCACGCCGAATGGGTGGTGGAAGACAGCGGCCCCGGCATTGCGCCCGAACACCGCGAGCGCGCCCTGCAGCGCTTTGTGCGCGCCACCAGCGCCGCCGACGAGGCAACAACCCCCGGCAGCGGTCTGGGCCTGGCCATCGTGCAAGCCGTGGCCCAGGCGCATGGCGCATCGGTGGCGCTGGACACCTCGCCACGCCTGGGCGGGCTGCGGGTGAGGGTACGGTTTGGGGGCAATTTGCTATTGAATAGATAGCTCCTTGCGCTTGATGCGTAAGCGCGGGAGGCCTTTTTTATTCAAATTCTGCGATCAAGGCACGGTGGCTGTTCGCGCCTGCATTGGGCATGGATTTTCAGCATCTTGTGACATTTTGTTGTATGTCATCGTATGACTGAAAGGCCATCAATGGTTCCGAGCAACGACTGATGGGACAACAGGGTGCCCTGCCGCTGCGCCGCCCTGCCTGCTACCCCAGACTCCTCTGGGGCGGCACCTGCGGTCCATTCAGCTGGCTTCGGCCTGCGCGCGCCGCCGGCGTTCGCGGCTGTTGGCCAGGTGGGTGCGCATGGCGGCCCGGGCGCCGTCGGGGTCCTGGCTCACGATGGCGTCGTAGATGCTTTCATGCTCGCCATTGACCCGGCGCAGGTACTGGCGCCGTTCGTCATCGACCGAGTCTGGCGCGTCCAGGCGGGCGCGCGGAATGATCATGCTGCCCAGCGTGCCCATCAGTTCGGCGAAGTGGTTGTTTTGCGTGGCGCGTGCGATTTCCAGGTGGAACTGAAAGTCCGCCGACACGGCATCGCGGCCCGCATCCACAGCGGCGGTCACGGCGTCCAGCGCCTCGCGCATGGCTTTCAGGTTCGCCTCGGTGCGCCGTTGCGCGGCCAGGGCCGCTGCTTCGGTTTCGACGCCGATGCGCACCTCCAGCACGGCAATGACGTCGCGCAGTGTGCTGAGCTGGTCGGCTGTGATCTTGAAGCCGGGCGTTTGTCCCAGCCCCAGCACAAAGGTGCCGATGCCATGCCGCGTTTCCACCAGGCCCGAGGCCTGCAGCTTGGAAATCGCCTCGCGCACCACGGTGCGGCTGACGCTGAACTCGGCCATGATGGCGGCCTCGGTGGGCAGCTTGTCGCCCAGGGCCAGGCGACCATCGCGGATGCGGTCCCCCAGGGACTCAACCAACTCCAGGGCCAGGGTGCGGGGTTTGCGGCGAAGCGGGGTATCGATGGTCATTGCTTGGTGTTATCCCTATAGGGCGCCGGGAGTGGACCCAGTACATTGTTTTGTTGTACGACAACCGATGACGTTCAACAAGATCTGTTGCCACTGTACCAAGAACCTCTGCCTTTGCAATCGCCATGCCCAGCCATCCGACGCCCATTCGCTTTCAACGCCTGCTATTGACGGGAGCCGCCGGAGGCCTGGGCCAGGAGCTGCGCACGCGCCTGAAGGCCTACTGCACCACGCTGCGCTTGTCCGACATCGCGAACCTGGGCGGCGAAGGGGCCGGGGAGGAGCTGCGCCCCGCGCGCCTGGAGGACGCGGGCGCCGTGCTCGGCTTGCTGGAAGGGGTTGATGCGGTGGTGCACCTCGGGGGCGTGTCCACCGAGCAGCCCTGGGAGCCCATCCTGCAGGCCAACATCATCGGCGTTTACAACCTGTATGAAGCGGCGCGCAAGCAGGGTGTGCGCCGCGTGGTGTTTGCCAGCTCCAACCATGTCACCGGTTTTTATCGCCAGGACGAAGTGGTGGGCACCCAGGACCCGGCCCGGCCTGACGGCCTGTACGGTGTGTCCAAGGCCTTTGGGGAAGACCTGTCGCGCTTTTACTTTGACCGCCATGGCATTGAAACCGTGTGCCTGCGCATTGGCTCATCGTTCCCCGAGCCGCGCAACCGCCGCATGCTGGCCACCTGGATGAGCTACGACGATCTGGAGCGCCTGGTCGTGGCCAGCCTGACCGCCCCCGTGGTGGGCCACAGCATCATTTATGGGATGGGCGACAACACCACCACCTGGTGGGACAACACCCTGGCCCGCCACATTGGCTACCGCCCGCAAGACAGCTCGGAGCCGTTTCGCGCCAAGGTGGAGGCGGCCGACCCGCATCCCGACCTGGCAGACCCCGCCGCGATCTACCAGGGCGGCCCTTTTGTTCGCACGGGTCCTTTTGACTAGTCCATGGATGCATTGATGCATTGATGGTCCGCCTGTGGACCGAGCCGTTCCAAAAAACCACAACAACTTTCGAACCGGAGACAACCATGACCTTTCGCCGTTCCTTGTCGATTGCCTGCGCCACCGCCGTGGCCGCGATGGCCTTTCTTTCCTCTGCCGCCCAGGCCCAGTCCATGGTGCTGAAGGCGGCTGACGTGCATCCCGCCGGATACCCCAACGTGGTGGCGGTGGAAAACATGGGCAAGAAGCTGGAGGCCGCCACCCAGGGCCGCCTGAAGATCCAGACCTTCCCCGGTGGCGTGCTGGGCGGCGAGAAGGAAATGATCGAACAGACGCAGTTCGGCGCCATCAACATCCTGCGCACCTCGCTGGGCCCCGTGGGCACGGTGGTGCCCGAGGTGAATGTGTTCAACATGCCCTTCGTGTTCCGCAGCCAGGAGCACATGCGCGCGGTGATCGACGGCGCCATTGGCGACGAGCTGCTGGCCAAGATCAGCGCATCGCCCGCCAAGCTGGTGGCCATTGGCTGGATGGATGGCGGCTCGCGCAGCCTGTACACCAAGAAGCCGGTGCGCAGCCCGGCGGACCTCAAGGGCCAGAAGGTGCGCATGATGGGCAACCCCCTGTTTGTGGACACCATGAACGCCATGGGCGGCAACGGGATTTCGATGGGTTATGGCGAGGTGTTCACCGCGCTGCAGACCGGTGTGGTGGATGGCGCCGAAAACAACGCGCCCAGCTTTTTCACCAGCAACCACTACAGCACGGGCGCCAAGTTTTACACGCAGACCAACCACCTGATCATTCCCGAGCTGCTGGTGGTGTCCAAGGTCACCTGGGACAAGCTGTCCAAGGGCGACCAGGCCCTGCTCAAGAAGTTTGGCCGCGAAGCCCAGCTGGAGCAGCGCGCCCTGTGGGACAAGAGCGTGGACGACTACACCGCCAAGCTCAAGGCGGCGGGCGTGGAGTTCATCCATGTAGATACCAAGGCCTTCTATGACGCCACGGCCCCCGTGCGCGCCAAGTACGGCGCCAACTACGCAGATCTGATGAAGCGCATCGAGGCGGTGAAGTAAAGGCGGCGCTGAACACGCCATCTGTACCGCATCTTGCGCAGGCAGTGCCCCGCCAGGGGCGCCTGCGCCTTTTCTCTGCCTTTCGGACCTGCTTGTATGGACCACCCCTTTTTACGCTGGATGGACCGGCTCTACCTGGCCACCATCTGGGCCGCCGGCACGGCCATCTTCTTCATGTCGCTGATCATCCCCTGGGGCGTGTTCAGCCGCTACGTGCTGGGCACGGGGTCACAGTGGCCCGAGCCCATCGCCATCTTGCTGATGATGGTGTTCACCTTTATCGGGGCCGCTGCCGCGTACCGCGCGGGCGGGCACATCGCCGTCAACATGCTCACTGAAAAATTGCCAGCCTCCCTGCAGCGGTTGCTGGCGGTGCTGGTGGATGTGCTGATGCTGATCATCTGCGGCTTTGTGACCTGGTATGGCACCAACCTGTGCATGGAAACCTGGGGGCAGGGCATTGCTGAGCTGCCCTGGCTGCCCGTGGGGGCCACCTATGCATCGCTGCCCATTGGGGCGGCCGTGACGCTGCTGTTTGTGCTGGAGAAGATGACCTTCGGACCGCAGCACCACCGGCGCATCGTGCGCTTTGAAGAAATCGCCGAAGGAGCCTGAGCATGGACACCCTTGTTTTGCTGGGCACGTTCTTCGTGCTGATGATGATAGGTGTGCCGATTGCCTACTCGCTGGGTCTGTCGGCCCTGGCCGGTGCGCTGTGGATCGACCTGCCACTTGACGCGGTGATGATCCAGGTGGCGTCTGGCGTCAACAAGTTCTCGCTGCTCGCCATTCCGTTCTTCGTGCTGGCGGGCGCCATCATGGCCGAGGGCGGCATGGCGCGGCGCCTGGTGGCGTTTGCCGGGGTGCTGGTGGGTTTCATCCGGGGTGGGCTGTCGTTGGTGAACATCCTGGCATCCACCTTTTTTGGCGCCATCTCGGGCTCGTCGGTGGCCGACACCGCGTCCATCGGCTCCGTGCTGATCCCGGAGATGGAGAAGAAAGGCTACCCCCGTCCGTTTGCCACGGCCGTCACGGTGAGTGGCTCGGTGCAGGCCATCCTGATTCCGCCCAGCCACAACGCGGTGCTGTATTCGCTGGCGGCCGGGGGGACGGTGTCGATTGCCGCGCTGTTCATGGCGGGCGTGCTGCCGGGGCTGCTCATGGGCCTCACGCTCGCGGTGCTGTGCCTGTTCACCGCGCACCGCCAGGGCTACCCCAAGGGCGAGGTGATCCCGCTCAGGCAGGCGCTCAAGATCTGCGTGGAAGCGCTGTGGGGCCTCATGACCATGGTCATCATCCTGGGCGGCATTCTGTCGGGCGTCTTCACGGCCAACGAGTCGGCGTCGATTGCGGTGGTGTGGGCGTTCTTCGTCACCATGTTCATCTACCGCGACTACAAGTGGCGCGACCTGCCCAAGCTGGTGCACCGTACGGTCAAGACCGTCACGGTGGTGATGATTCTCATCGGCTTTGCGGCGGCCTTTGGCTATCTGATGACGATGATGATGATTCCGATGAAGGTCACGGCCTTTCTGACCAGCCTGTCGGACAACAAGTACGTCATCCTCGCCATGATCAACGTTATGCTGCTGCTGCTGGGCTGCCTGATGGACATGTCGCCGCTGATCCTGATCCTCACGCCCATCCTGCTGCCCGTGGTCAAGATGCTGGGCGTGGACCCGGTGCAGTTCGGCATGATCATGATGGTCAACCTGGGCATCGGCCTGATCACGCCGCCCGTGGGCACGGTGCTGTTTACCGGTGCTGCCGTGGCCAAGCTGCCGCTGGGTGTCGTCACCCGGGCCATGATGCCGTTCTTTGTGGCGTTGTTTGTGGTGTTGCTGATGGTGACCTACGTGCCCGCCCTCTCGCTGTGGCTGCCGCGCGCGATGGGTTTGTGAGCCAAGCATGGGCAACACCCTGGCTTTTGTTTCCTGCGCCGACAGTGGCGAGCTGCACGTACTGCATCTGGCCTCTGACACCCGGCAACTGCATACCGAGCAGGTTCTGGCGTTGGGCGGGCAGCTCATGCCCATGGCGCTCAGCCCCGACGGCACCCGCCTGTACGTGGCGCGCCGCAGCGACCCGCTGGCCGTGGTCACCCTGGCGGTGGATGCGCGCGCGGGCCGCGCCGAGGTGCTGGCCGAGGCCCCCTTGCCCGCCAGCATGGCCCATGTGTCCACCGATGCCACGGGGCGCTGGCTGCTGAGCGCGTCGTACGGTGCAGACATGGTGGCAGTGCAGGCCATCGCCGCCGATGGCGTGGTGGCGGCCGGGCGCGAGACCGCCACCTACGCCACCGGCCGCCACGCCCACAGCGCGCTGGCCAGCCCCGGCAACCACTTTGTGCTGGCCGCGTCGCTAGGAGGCGGCCAACTGCACCGCTACCGGTTGGACGCTGCCACGGGCGCGCTGCAACCCACCGATCCTGCGGTGTTCGCCTTGCCAGCCGGTACAGGCCCCCGGCACCTGCGCTTCAATGCGCGGGGTGACCGCATCTACCTGCTGGGCGAGCTGGATGCCTTGGTGCATGTGCTGGCCTGGGACGAAGTCAGCGGTGGCCTGCAACTGCTGCAAAGCCTGCCCACTGTACCGCCGGGCTTTGCAGGCCCTGCCTGGGGCGCCGACCTGCACCTGAGCCCGGATGGCCGCTGGCTGTACACCAGCGAACGCAACAGCCATACGCTGGCCGGGTTTGCGATCGACGCCGCCACGGGCGTGCTCACCCCCATGGGCCACTGGCACACCCAGTTGCAGTCGCGTGGCTTTGCCATCACCCCGGACGGGCGCTACCTGGTGGCCGCAGGCCAGCTCAGCCACCGCGTGGGCGTGCACATGATTGCCCCCGGCAACGGTGCTCTGACGCAGGTGGGTGAGCATGATGTGGGGCTGAACCCCAACTGGATCACCGTGCTGTCCATGCCGCCCAACGCTTGAAGAAACTGAGCCACCCATGAACCGACCCGCCCTCACCATCCGCATGCACGCCCAGGACAACGTCGCCATCGTCGCCAACGATGGAGGTTTGCCCGCAGGCACGGTGCTGCCCGAAGGCGTGCCGGGCGCGGGCATCACCCTGCGCGACAAGGTGCCCCAGGGCCACAAGGTGGCGTTGTCGGACATGGCGCAAGGGGATGTGGTGCGCCGCTACAACGTGCCCATTGGCTATGCGCTCCAACCTATTCCCGCAGGCAGCTGGGTGCACGAGCGCCTGCTGCAGATGCCCGCGGCCCGGGCGCTGGAGGGCCTGCCCATGGCCACGGTGAAGCCGCCCGTGCAGGAGCCGCTTGCGGGCTACACCTTCGAGGGCTATCGCAATGCCGACGGCTCGGTGGGCACGCGCAACATCCTGGCCATCACCACCACCGTGCAGTGCGTGGCCGGCGTAGTGGCGCAGGCCGTGCACCGCATCAAGACCGAGCTGCTGCCGCACTACCCGCACGTTGACGATGTGATCGGCCTTGAACACACCTACGGCTGTGGTGTGGCCATCGATGCGCCCGACGCGGTCATTCCTATCCGCACGCTGAAGCACATCAGCCTGAACCCCAATTTTGGCGGCGAGATCATGGTGGTGAGCCTGGGTTGCGAAAAGCTCCAGCCCGACCGCCTGCTGCCGCCCGGCAGCTTTCCCATCACCGACGAGCGCGACGCCGCGCTGGGCCCCGAGACGGTGTGCCTGCAGGCCGACCACCATGTGGGCTTCATGTCGATGCTCGACGACATCGTGCAAAGCGCCAAGCCCCACCTGGAGCGCCTGAACGCCCGCCGTCGCGAGACCGTCCCGGCCAGCGAGCTGGTGCTGGGCGTGCAGTGTGGCGGCAGCGATGCGTTCTCGGGCGTCACCGCCAATCCGGCTGTGGGTTTTTGCGCCGACCTGCTGGTGCGCGCTGGCGCCACCGTGATGTTCAGCGAGAACACCGAGGTGCGCGATGCCGTGGAACAACTCACCAGCCGCGCCGCCACGCCCGAGGTGGCCGAGGCCATCGTGCGCGAGCTGGGCTGGTACGGCCGCTACCTGGACCGCGGCCGTGTGGACCGCGCGGCCAACACCACGCCGGGCAACAAGGCGGGCGGGCTGTCGAACATTGCCGAGAAAGCCATGGGCTCCATCATCAAAAGCGGCACTGCGCCCATTGCGCACGTGCTGGCGCCCGGCGAGAAGCTGCGCCGCGACCAGCGTGGCCTGGTGTATGCGGCCACGCCCGCCAGCGACTTCATCTGCGGCACGTTGCAGCTGGCCGCCGGGATGAACCTGCATGTGTTCACCACCGGCCGGGGCACGCCCTACGGCCTGGCCGAGTGCCCCGTGATCAAGGTGGCCACGCGCAGTGACCTGGCGCGCCGCTGGCACGACCTGATGGACATCAATGCTGGCAAGATCGCCGACGGCGAGGCCACCATCGAAGAGCTGGGCTGGGAGATGTTCCACCTGCTGCTCGACGTGGCCAGCGGCCGCAAGAAGACCTGGGCCGAGCAGTGGAAGCTGCACAACGCGCTGGTGCTGTTCAACCCCGCGCCCGTCACCTGAACCCGGCCACACCGTGGCTCTTTGTATTCCCTCTTCAACAGCCCTTGCCTCGCAGGGCTGTTGTCCTTGAAAGACCTTTTTCCATGGGACATCCCCGATTTTCTGACCGCAAGGTCGTGGTGGCGCTGGCGCTGCTGTGCTGCCTGCTGTGGGGCAGCTCGTACCCTGCCATCAAGACGGGCTACGCCTGGTTTGGCATTGCCCGCAATGACATCCCTGCCCAACTGGTATTTGCAGGTTGGCGCTTTTTGGGTGCGGGCCTGATCCTGCTGGCCTTGGCCGTGGCCACGCGCAAGTCCATCTGGGGGCTGGGCTTGGGGGCCGGGCGTCAACTGGTGGTGCTGGGCCTGGCACAGACCACGCTGCAGTACGTGTTCTTTTATGTGGGGCTGGCGCACACCACCGGAGTCAAGGGCTCCATCATGAATGCCACGGGCACGTTCTTCAGCGTGCTGCTGGCGCACTGGATCTATCACAACGACCGCCTGAGCCACGCCAAGCTGTGGGGTTGCGTGGTGGGTTTTGCGGGCGTGATGGTGGTGAATCTGGGGCGCGGAACGCTGGACATGGACTTCACGCTGCTGGGCGAAGGCTTCGTGGTGATCGCCGCCTTCGTGCTGGCAGCCGCCAGCATCTACGGCAAGCAGATCTCGCAGCACATGGATTCGGTGGTGATGACCGGGTGGCAGCTGGCGCTGGGTGGCGCGGCACTGCTGGCCATCGGCTGGGGCCTGGGGGGCTCGCTGTCTGGCTTTACGTGGGGTTCCAGCGTGCTGCTGGTGTATCTGGCGTTGTTGTCGTCGGCCGCTTTTTCGCTGTGGAGCATCTTGCTCAAGCACAACCGCGTGAGCCAGGTTACCGTGTTCAACTTCACCGTGCCGGTTTTTGGCGCGGCGCTGTCGGCGCTGTTCCTGGGCGAGGCATTGCTGGACTGGAAGAACCTGCTGGCCCTGGCGCTGGTGTGCGTGGGCATCTGGCTGGTAACGCGCGATACGCCCGCACCATCCGCCACCAAATAGAGGGGCACCCCATGGCCTATTCCCTCGCTCGCGAAGCGTTTCAACAAGAGCTGCACGGTCAGCGCACCGACCTGTTCACCCTGCGCGGCGCGGGCGGCCTGCAGGTGGCCGTGAGCAACTACGGCGCGCGCCTGGTGCAGGTGGCGGTGCCCGACGGGCAGGGCGGTCTGACCGATGTGGCGCTGGGCTACGACAGCCTGCAGGGCTATCTGGACGGCCAGCTCTCCATGGGCGCGTGGATCGGGCGTTGGGCGGGGCGCCTGCGTGCCGGCACGCTCACTCTGCCGGACGGCTTGCCCCGGCAACTGCCCACCAACAGCGGCCCGCACCATCACCATGGCGGACCCCGGGGCAGCCGCTTCCAGGTCTTTGCGGTCGCGGACGTGCAGGCCGATGCCCTCACCCTGGCCCACACGTTTCGCACCGAAGACGATGGCGTGCCAGGCACGGTGTGCCTGCAACTTCATTGGCACGTCACGGCCGACAACGCGCTGCACATGGCGTGGACGGCCCAGGCGATGGATGCGCCCACGGTGCTCAACCTCACCGGGCATGCTTTCTTCAACCTGGCGGGCCATGGCAGCACCCATGGCCATACCTTGCAGGTGCCCGCCAGCCGCTATGCACCGCTGGCGGTCGACCTGTGCCCGACGGGCGCGCTGGCTGCCGTGCAGGGCACGCCGTTTGATTTTCGCAAGGCCCGCAGGGTGGGTGATGTCGTTCAGGAACGCGGCGAGCAGCTGATCTTGGCGGGCGGGCTGGACCACTACCTGGTGCTGGATGAACAGGGCGCCACACCTGCACCACCCGTTTCAGCCATCACCCCACCCGGCCTGCGCCTGGCCGCGCTGCTGAGCGAGCCCGTCTGCGGCCGTGCCATGGAGGTCTGGAGCACCGCCCCGGGCGTGCAGGTGTATGCAGGCCATGGCCTCAAGGCCGACCCGGCGCGGGACCGGGGCCGGGGCGCACAGCAGGGGGCCTGGCTCTGGCAGCCGGGCGACGGCATCTGCCTGGAGCCCATGGAGTACCCCGATGCGCCCAACCACCCAGCTTTTCCCGTGCGTTGGCTGGCGCCCGGCGCGGTGGTCCGCGGCGCCATCGTGTACCGTTTTACGAGGATGAATTGAATGGGGTCTGGCCCAGCGGCACGCGCATCCCGGTCTTGAGACTGCCCAGCGCCACCGAGGTGCGAAACCGCCGCACGTTGTCGTCGCCCTCCAGCAGCCGCTGCGTCAGCGCCTCGTAATCCGCCATCGACGCCACGTTCACCACCAGCAGGTAGTCGGCCTCGCCCGTCACGTTGTAGCACTGCTGCACGGCGTCTTCGGTGGCGATGCGTGCGCGCAGCCCGGCGGTGCGGTCGGGGCGCTCGTTCTCCAGATGGATTTCCAGCACGATGGTCAGCGGCATGCCCAGCTTCACAGGGTCCAGCACCGCCACGTTGGCGCGGATCACGCCGCTGCTCTGCAGCCGCTGAATGCGCCGCTGCACGGCGGGCGCCGACAGATTCACCGCCTGCGCAATCACGCGCTGGGGCGTGGTGTTGTCGGTTTGCAGGATGTCCAGGATGGCCAGGTCAAAGCGGTCGAGCGCGGCAGGGGTGGTCATGGAAAGGCTCCGTGGGGTGAGCGAAAGTTGCGTGCAGGCCCTGAAATTCGAGGAAAAAATACATGCGGGCCGCACTATATTTTCAGCCCATGAGCGCCTCACTTTTGCAACGTTTTTTCCCCTTCCTCGCCGTCTTCGGCTCCGTCACCGCGCTGGGCATTGGCACCTCATGGGCCAAGCAATGGCTGTTTCCTGTGGTGGGTGCGCAGGGCACCACGGCTGTGCGCGTGGGCCTGTCGGCTGCCCTCATGCTGCTGCTGTGGCGCCCCTGGCGCTGGCGCCTGTCGCGCGCGGATGCCGTGGCCCTTGCCAGCTACGGCGCGGCGCTGGGGGGCATGAACCTCATGTTCTACATGTCGCTGCGCACCCTGCCGTTTGGGCTGGCCGTGGCCATCGAGTTCGCGGGCCCGCTGGCCGTGGCCATCTGGTCATCGCGCCGCGCGGTGGACTTTGTGTGGGTGGCGCTGGCCATCGCCGGGCTGGGCCTGTTGCTGCCCCTGGGGCTGAGCGGCAGCAGGCTGGACCCGGTGGGCGTGCTGTACGCGCTGGCCGCTGCCGTCTTCTGGGCTGCGTACATCGTGTTTGGCAAGCGCGCCGGGCATTTGCATGCGGGCCATTCCGTGTCGCTGGGCCTGCTGGTGGCTGCGCTGGTCGTCGTGCCCGTGGGCGTGGCCCACTCCGGTGCCGCGCTGCTGTCACCCGCCGTGCTGCTGGCGGGCGTGGCGGTGGCGGCGGTGTCCAGCGCCATCCCGATCTCGCTGGAGATGATGGCTTTGAAGCGCCTGCCCAAGGAGGCCTTCGGCATCATGATCAGCATGGAACCCGCCGTGGCCGCCGTGCTGGCCATGGGCCTGCTGGGCGAGCACCTGAGCGCCATCCAGTGGCTGGCCATTGGCTGCATCGTCGCAGCGTCCATGGGCAGTGCCGCCACCGCTGCCCGACCGGTGGGTGGCGGCGGTAATGCTCACAAAAAAGTAGCTGCTAGCGCTTGATAGGTAAGCGCTGGAGGCCAATTTGGCCTTGAATTTGAGCGGGAGAGTGGCTCAGCAGTATTCACACTCTGCCTTGAAACCCGCTTGAATGCTTGGTGTGGTTTGACTTTTCGCAGAATGTACCCCCAAATGTACCCCCAGACTGCGAAGGATACCCCCCACCATGAAGCTGACAGACGCCAAGTTGCGCAACCTGACCGAGCCCGGCAAACACTTTGACGGCGGCGGGTTGTACCTGGACCTGACCAAGGCAGGGGGGCGGTACTGGCGCATGAAGTACCGACACGGCGGCAAAGAAAAGCTGCTGGCGCTGGGGGTGTACCCGGCGGTGGGTCTGAAAGAGGCGAGGGCGAAAGCCGATGAAGCACGCCAGCAACTCCAAGCGGGGGCGGACCCTGGCGCGGTGCGCAAGGAAGCCAAGGCCAAGGCAGTGCATGAAGCGGTCAACACACTGGAAGCGGTGGCGGGCGACTGGCTTAAGCACCAGGCCGGGCGCTGGGAGCCCCTGACCATGACGCGCATCCGGGCATCGCTTGAGAGCCACCTTTTCAAGAGCCTGGGCGCTCGCCCTCTGGCCAGCATCAAACCCCGCGAAGTCATGGACGCCATCAAGGCTGTGGAAGCAGGCGGGGCAGGGGAGCAGGCGGGCCGCGTGCTGCAGCGGGTGAAGGCAATCTATCGGTGGGCCGTCACGCACGGGCGTATCGAGGTGAATCCCATGCTGGACCTGGTGCCCTCCGAAATCCTCAAGCCCCGCGAGGTGCGCCACCGCGCAGCACTGGCGGACAAGGACTTGCCCGAATTCCTGAACAAGCTGGCGGCCTATGAGGGCGACCCCCACACCGTGCATGCCCTGCGCCTGCTGGTGCTGACCGGTACGCGGCCCGGTGAAGTGCGCGGCGCCCGCTGGGCTGAATTCGATACGGATGCAGCCCTGTGGGTGATTCCTGCCGAGCGCATGAAGATGCGTGCTGAGCACCGCGTGCCGCTGTCCCGCCAGGCCCTGGAGGTGCTGCGCCACATGCAGGCGCTGAGCGGAACCCGTGAACTGGTGTTCCCCAGCCCTTTCTACCCCAGCAAGCCCCTGAGTGAAAACACCTTCAATTCGGCCATGGCCCGCATGGGCTACAAAAACACGGCCACGGCCCACGGCTTTCGGGCGCTGTTCTCCACGGTGGCCAATGAGTGCGGCTGGAACCCCGATGTGATCGAACGCCAGCTAGCCCACAAAGAACAGAACG
>DAIQRN010000398.1:0-3207 GCA_036786185.1 Acidovorax sp.
CCACGCGGATGGACACCAGGCTGAGCGAGCGCGCCAGGTCCTTGGCCAGGCCCACCACCTGCGAGCCCTTGACGCCGGTGGCCGGGTCGATCTCGTAGCGCGTGATCACCGGGCCGGGCATGGCGGCGACCACGCGCACTTCCACGCCAAAGTCCTTGAGCTTTTTCTCGATGAGGCGGCTGGTCATCTCCAGCGTCTCGGGTGCCACGGTTTCCTGGCGCTGCTGTGCGCCGTCCAGCAGGTCCACCTGCGGCAGCTTGCTGTCGGGCATGTCGGTGAACAGGGGCTTTTGCCGCTCTTTCACCACGCGCGTGCTCAAGGGGACGTCGGTCAGGATTGGCTCGATGATCTGCACGGGCTGCGGGTGGTGCTCCTCGATCTCGGTGCGTTCCTCCTGCACCACCACCTCGCGCTCGCGGGCGGCCTTGCGGCCCACGGCCACGTCCTTGGCCACCTCGCGCTTGGCCAGGCGTGACTGCACCAGGGCGTCAATGCGCGCGCCCAGGGCCTCGGCCACATGGCCCCATGAAAAGCGGAACACCAGCGACACCCCCAGCACCACCAGCACGATGGACAGCAGGGCCGAACCTGTGTAGCCCAGCCACTTGACGCTGGCGGGGCCCACCAAATAGCCCAGCACGCCCCCGCCATGCCCGCCGGGCAGCAAGGATTCAAAGCGGTACATGCGCGACCACTCCAGCGCCGCGCTGGCGCACATCAGCACCACCAGTCCGATCCAGAAAAGCAGCCGCCGCCGCACCGGGCTGGCCGCGCCGGTGACGGGTTCGCCCGCCCGCATCCAGCGCGCCAGCGACGACAGCCAGGCGCGCACGCCCGCCGCCACGCACCACCACACCGAAAAGCCCAGCGCAAAGTAGCTGCCATCGGCCAGCCAGGCGCCAAAGCGGCCTGCCCAGTTGTTCACCAGGCGCGCGCCCTGGGTGCCGGAGCTGGAGAATGCGGCGTCCTGGGTGGAGTAGCTCAGCAGCGCCAGCAGCCAGAAAACCAGGGCCAGCAGGCCCAGGACCAGGCCAATCTCGTGGCCAAAGCGGGCAGCGCCCGTGCGCGGCGGCGACTTGGCCGCAGCCGATGCGTTCAGGGTATTGAGGGAATAGGTCATAAGCGTGCGCGGGCAAGCTTACATGAATGGACCGCCCTCGGCGGTGTCGCCATTGGCGCCATCGCCCTCACCCAAGAGCGTTAAGCCGGTCCTTGAGCAGGGTTGCGCCACTGGGCAGGACTTCGATGAAGCGGCGCTCTTCCAGGTCCTTCATCACGCGGCTGACCATCTCGCGGGAGGCGCCCACCATCTTGGCCAGGTCCTGGCGGGAAATTTTGTCCTTGATCAGCAACTGGCCCTGCGCGTCCGGCACGGCAAAGTCGAGCAGCGCGTGGGCCACGCGGCCATACACATCCAGCAGCGCCAGCGACTCGATTTTGCGGTCGGCATGGCGCAGGCGCTTGACCAGGCCGCGCATCACCACCAGCGACATGGAGGCGTTTTCGGTCAGGCAGCGCGCAAACTCGGCGCGGCCCAGCATGAGCACGTCGGTCTGCACCTCGGCCCGCACGGTGGCCGAATGGGGCTGGTTGTCGATGATGCTCATCTCGCCCAGGTAGTCGCCCTGCGAAAGCGTGGCCAGAATCACCTCGCGGCCCCGGCTGTCGCAGGTCATCACCCGGGCACGGCCCATGAGCAGGATGAACAGCGCGTCGGACTTCTGTCCTTGCTCCACCAGGGCCTCGCCGCGCTTGAAGCGGCGCTTGATCACGGCGCCACTGATCAACTCGGCCTGCGCCACCGTGAGCAGCGAGAACAGGGGCACCCGGCGCAGCAGGTCCAGGTTGGACAACATGGTTGACATGAGAACATCCTCTCCAGGTGCGCGGCTCTACCGGCGCCGCAACGGGCTATCCATCGGTTCTTACAATCGCCGTGATTGAATTTGGGGCGGCTTGTGCAGACCGCGAGCGGTTGATACTTGACGCCCTGCCCCCCAGCTTTACCAACTGCGCCCCGTGTAGCGGGCGCAAAACACAGGTTTTTACCATGGCCACTACCCAACACGCGAAAGTTCTGATCCTTGGCTCGGGCCCTGCGGGCTACACCGCCGCCATCTACGCCGCGCGCGCCAACCTGGACCCGGTGCTCATCACCGGCATGGCCCAGGGCGGACAGCTCACCACCACCACCGACGTGGACAACTGGCCCGCCGACGTGAACGGCGTGCAGGGCCCGGAGCTGATGCAGCGTTTTCTGGAGCACGCCGAGCGCTTCAAGACCCAGATCATCTTTGACCACATCAACAAGGTCGATTTCAGCAAGCGCCCCTTCACGCTCACCGGCGACAGCGGCACCTACACCTGCGACTCGCTGATCCTGGCCACGGGTGCATCGGCCAAGTACTTGGGCCTGCCTTCGGAAGAGGCCTTCATGGGCAAGGGCGTGTCGGCCTGCGCCACCTGCGACGGCTTCTTCTACCGCGAGCAGGATGTCTGCGTCATCGGCGGCGGCAACACCGCCGTGGAAGAAGCGCTGTACCTGTCCAACATCGCCCGCAAGGTGACGCTGGTGCACCGCCGCGACAAGTTCCGCGCCGAGCCCATTTTGGTGGACAAGCTGATGGAGAAGGTCGCCGCCGGAAAGATCGAGCTCAAGACCTTTTACACGCTGGACGAAGTGCTGGGCGACAACACCGGCGTGACGGGCATCCGCATCAAGAGCACGCAGGACGGCAGCACGCAGGACATCGCGCTGCAGGGCTGCTTCATCGCCATCGGGCATGCGCCCAACACCGAGATCTTCCAGGGCCAGCTTGCGATGGAAAACGGCTACATCATCACCCAGGGCGGCCTCAAGGGGTTTGCCACCCAGACCAGCGTGCCGGGAATCTTTGCCGCAGGAGACGTGCAGGACCATGTGTACCGCCAGGCCATCACCAGCGCGGGCACAGGCTGCATGGCTGCACTGGACGCCCAGCGCTTTCTTGAACAAGAAGCTTGAAGAACTGGCGGGTAACGGGCTATAATCTGCGGCTTTGCTGATTTCGGCGCGCTTTTTGGTGCCCGAAACCACAGCAAATTGGGTTACCGCCACCCTTCCTGGCGAGGTGAGGCGCTCACGACAGTGACCGCCGTTTTAAAGAAAGCGAAGTGTCCTCATGGCACGCGTCTGCGACGTAACGGGCAAGAAGCCCATGGTCGGGA
>DAIQRN010000399.1:0-3194 GCA_036786185.1 Acidovorax sp.
CGGTTACCGAGACCTGGCAGCGGGCCGCGTCTTTGCGTCCAGCGGCGACTTCAAGGCCGACATGGCGGTGCTCGACCGCAAGGAAGCCGATGGCTGGAAATGACGTGCCATCCGCCGCCACGTTCCTGCTGACCCGGAATGCGGCGCTGGATTTGCGCCGCATCCACACGCGGTCGCGCCGTGAATGGGGCGAAGACGTTGCCGACCGCTATCTCGCCGACCTGTACGCGGCCATGGGCGTTGCTGCCGCCAACCCGGAGAAGGGCCGCTTGCGGCAGTACCGTTCGGCTCCGTTTCTGATGGTTCCGGCGCGGCAGCATTTCGTGATCTACGACCTCGTGCCGCACGGCATCGCGGTGCTGACGGTTCAACATCAGGTGCGCGACATCGAGTCCCTGATCGCAGACCTGACCCCGGCCTTCCACGCCGAAGTCGAGCGGCTGAAACGAAAAGCCTGATTGCACCCGCTCGCGCCCGCAGAAGTGCGCATAAGCTCGGGTGTTGCCGCCGACTGAAAACTGACCCACTTAGAGGGCATGTGCCGCTTCAAAACTGACCCAGGTGTTTTACTTGCCTTGCCTAAATATTGGGCAGGGAAAATGCAAGGTGATCACCATGGAAATGTTGGGAAGAATTCGACGTATGCACATGCGCGACAAGGTGTCGTTGCATGAGATAGCCAAGCGCACGGGCCTATCGCGCAACACGGTGCGAAGCTGGCTGAGGAAGCCAGAGGAGGTGAAGGAGCCCGTCTACAGCCGCACGGCGGGCTTCAACAAGCTCAATGCGTATGTGGCCGAACTGGAGCAGTCGCTCAAGGCCGATGCGCATCGACCCAAGCAGAACCGTCGCACGGCACGCGCCTTGTTTGCGCAAATCAAGGCCAGCGGATATGAGGGTGGGTACACCCGCGTCACGGACTTTATCCGGGCCTGGCGCGTCGACGCTGGCAAGGACGCCCGGGCGTTCGTGCCACTGAAGTTCGAGATGGGCGAGGCGTTCCAGTTCGACTGGAGCGAAGAGGGCTTGGTGGTGGGCGGTATCTACCACCGCATGCAGGTGTCGCACATGAAGCTGTGCGCCAGTCGGGCGTTCTGGCTGGTGGCCTACCCCAGCCAGGGTCACGAGATGCTGTTTGACGCCCACACCCGTTCCTTTGCGGCGCTCGGTGGCGTGGCTCGCCGGGGTATTTACGACAACATGAAGACGGCCGTGGACAAGGTCCCGCGCGGCAAAGGCGGACAAGGTGGCAAGGGCCGCATCGTCAACGCACGCTTTGCCGTGATGTGCGCACATTACCTATTCGATGCCGACTTCTGCAACGTAGCCAGCGGCTGGGAGAAAGGCGTGGTGGAGAAGAACGTGCAGGACAGCCGCAGGCGCATCTGGCTGGAGGCGCAGCAGCAGAAGTTTGGCAGCTTTGCCGAGCTCAATGTTTGGCTGGGCGCACGCTGCCGCAGTCTGTGGGAGGAGGTGCGCCACCCAGAGTACAAGGCGTTCAGCGTGGCCGAGATGCTGGAGCAGGAGCGTGCGGAACTGATGCCCATGCCGACAGCCTTTGATGGCTATGTGGAGCGCTCAGCCAAGGTGTCGAGCACTTGCCTGGTGGCGGTGGCGCGCAACCGCTACTCGGTGCCGTGCGAATTGGCAGGCCAGCGCGTGAGCACCCGGCTGTACCCCGGCCGGGTGGAGATCGCCAGCGACGAAATGATCGTGGCACGGCACGAGAGGCTGCCCAACCGGGGCCACATCTGCTACGACTGGCAGCACTATATTGCGCTGATTCAGCGCAAGTCTGGTGCCCTGAGAAATGGCGCGCCCTTTGCAGACATGCCGACGCCTTTGCAGCGATTGCGACAAGGCTTGATGCGCCATGAGGGCGGTGAAAAGACCATGGCGCAGGTGCTCAACTGCGTGTCCAGCCACGGACTGGAAGCGGTGCTGGTGGCGGTGGAGTTGGTGATCGAATCGGGCGCGCTCAGCACCGAGCACGTTCTCAACGTATTGGCTCGGCTTGATGCGCCAGAGCCTCCTCCCAACATAGAGAGCACCCTGGATCTCAAGGAGGCACCACTGGCCGACACCGGGCGCTACGACAGCCTGCGTGGCGACGCCATGGAGGGCGTGAGCCATGCGTGATATTGCTGCTCAATTCAAGGAACTCCGCCTGAACGGCATGGCCGGCGCCTGGGTCGAGTTGACCACTGCAGAGGGACAAAGCAGTGATGTGGGCATACAGACCTCGCGCTGGTTGATTGAGCACCTGCTGCAGGCAGAGCACGCACAGCGGGCCTTTGCCTCGGTGCGCCACCAGATGAAGGCGGCCAAGTTCCCGCTACACCGGGACCTGGCAGGCTTTGACTTCGAGGCCTCCAAGATAGACCACAAGTTGGTCAAGCAACTGAGTACGCTGGAGTTCACCGAGACGGCACAGAACGTGGTGCTCATTGGTGGGCCGGGCACGGGCAAGACGCACCTGGCCACAGCCATCGGAGTGGCGGGCATTGCAGCCAAGGGCAAGCGGGTGCGCTTCTATTCCACGGTGGATCTGGTCAACGAACTGGAGAAGGAGAAGCGCGAGGGCAAGGCTGGGCGCATCGCACTGGCGCTGTCGCGCCTGGACCTGGTGATTCTGGATGAGCTGGGGTACCTGCCCTTCAGCCAGGCCGGTGGCGCCCTGCTGTTCCATCTGCTCTCCAAGCTGTACGAGCACACCAGCGTGGTGATCACGACCAACCTGAGCTTCTCGGAATGGTCGGCGGTGTTCGGGGACGCCAAGATGACCACAGCGCTCCTGGACCGTTTGACCCATCACTGCCATATCGTGGAGACCGGAAATGAATCCCACCGCTTCCGCCACAGCACCCTGGCGGCGAAGTCACGCATCAAGGCCAGAGAGAGTGCGCGCAAAGGCAGCATAACTGCACCGGCATCAGCAGAGCCAGACGAACCGTTCTAAACGGGCTACTGGGTACACTTATCCACAGTTGCTGATTCCAAATTCAGCAATCCGCCCTGGGTCAATATTGGATCGGCAGGGTGGGTCAGAATTCAAGCGGCGCCAACAACCAAGAGGTTTTCTATGGCAGGAGCGGCGCTGTTGTCGGTGACGCTGGTGCCGGTGCTCATGATGATTTTCATTCGCGGACGCATCATGCCGGAGTCCCGTAACCCGGTGAACCGGTTCCTGATCT
>DAIQRN010000026.1:0-12863 GCA_036786185.1 Acidovorax sp.
TGCGCATTGGCGTGCACGCGGTGACGGCCGTGGAATCGGCACTGCTCGACCTGCTGGGCCAGCACCTGGGCGTGCCCGTGGCCGCCCTGCTGGGCGAAGGTCAGCAGGGCGACCGCGTGGAGATGCTGGGCTACCTGTTCTTCGTGGGCCCCAGCGACCAGACCGGCCTGGACTACGTCAAGCCCGGCGAAGACACGCTGGGCACGGACGACTGGCACCAGGCGCGCCACATGACGGCCATGACGCCCGAATCCATCGTGCGCCAGGCCGAGGCCGCCTATGCGCGCTACGGCTTCAATGACTTCAAGCTCAAGGGCGGCGTGCTGGCCGGTGAGCAGGAGGTCGAGGCCGTGACGGCGCTGGCCCGGCGCTTCCCACAGGCCCGCGTCACGCTGGACCCCAACGGCGGTTGGCTGTTGAAGGATGCGATCCGCCTGATGCGCGACATGCGCGGCGTGCTGGCCTATGCCGAGGACCCCTGCGGTGCCGAGGGCGGCTTCTCGGGCCGCGAGGTGATGGCCGAGTTCCGCCGCGCCACCGGCCTGCCCACGGCCACCAACATGGTCGCCACTGACTGGCGCCAGATGGTGCACGCCCTGTCGCTGCAGTCCGTGGACATTCCGCTGGCCGATCCGCATTTCTGGACCATGGCCGGCAGCGTGCGCGTGGGCCAGACCTGCCGTGACTGGGGCCTGACCTGGGGTTCGCACTCCAACAACCACTTCGACATCTCGCTGGCCATGTTCACCCATGTGGCCGCCGCCGTGCCCGGCAAGGTCACGGCCATCGACACGCACTGGATCTGGCAGGACGGCCAGCACCTGACGCAGAACCCGCTCACGATCCAGGGCGGCTTCGTCGAGGTGCCCCAGACGCCCGGCCTGGGCGTAACCGTGGACCGCGCAGCCCTGCAACGCGCCAACGCCCTGTACCATGAACACGGCCTGGGTGCCCGCGACGATGCCATCGCCATGCAGTCCCTGATCCCCGGCTGGAAGTTCGACCCCAAGCGCCCCTGCATGGTGCGCTGACAATGCTCTTTATTTAATAGCTGCTAGCGCTTACCCCATAAGCGCCAGAGGCAAAAAACACTCAAAACACCATGACCCAGCACCACAACTTGATCAACGGCCAATGGACGAGCGGCCAGTCCTACGCCCCCAACACCAACCCCAGCGACCTTAGCGACGTGATCGGCGAATACGCCCAGGGCGGCGCGGGCGACGTGCAGGCCGCCGTGGCCGCTGCCACGGCCGCGTTCCCGGCCTGGTCCACCTCGGGCATCCAGGCGCGCTCCGATGCCCTGGACAAGATCGGCACCGAAATCCTCGCACGCAAGGAAGAGCTTGGTGACCTGTTGGCCCGCGAGGAAGGCAAGACCCGCCCCGAGGCCATCGGCGAAGTGGCCCGCGCGGGTCAGATCTTCAAGTTCTTCGCCGGTGAATGCCTGCGCCTGGCGGGCGAGACCCTGCCCTCGGTGCGCCCCGGCATCGGCGTGGAAATCACGCGCGAGCCCATCGGCGTGGTGGGCCTGATCACGCCCTGGAACTTCCCCATCGCCATCCCCGCCTGGAAGATTGCCCCGGCCCTGGCCTTCGGCAACTGCGTGGTCTTGAAGCCCGCCGACCTGGTGCCCGGCAGCGCCTGGGCGCTGGCCGACATCATCCACCGCTCGGGCATTCCGGCCGGTGTGTTCAACCTGGTCATGGGCCGCGGCCGCGTGATCGGCGAGGCCCTGGTGAACCACCCCGATGTGGCGGCCATCAGCTTCACGGGCTCAGTCGGTGTGGGCCGCGGCATTGCCGAGACCTGCGTGAAGAACGGCAAGAAAGTCCAGCTGGAGATGGGCGGCAAGAACCCGCAGGTGGTGCTGGACGATGCCGACCTGGCCCAGGCCGTGGAGCTGTCGGCCCAGAGCAGCTTCTATTCCACCGGCCAGCGCTGCACGGCGTCGAGCCGCCTGATCGTCACCGACAAGATCTACCCCGCCTTCATCGAGGCCCTGCAGGCCCGCATGGCAAAAATCAAGGTGGGCGACGCGCGTGCCGCCGGCACCGATATGGGCCCGGTGGTCAGCCAGGCACAGCTGGAGCAGGACCTGAGCTATGTCGAAATCGCCAAGCAGGAGGGCGCCGTACTGGCCGCTGGCGGCGCCCGCGTGGCCTGCCATACGGGCAGCGGCAAGGAAGGCTTTTACATGGCGCCCACGCTGTTTGTGGACACACAGGCCGGCATGCGCATCAACCGCGAAGAGGTCTTCGGCCCCGTGGCCAGCGTGATCCGGGTGAAGGACTACGAAGAAGCGCTGCAGGTCGCCAACGACACGCCGTTCGGCCTGTCGGCGGGCATCGCCACGACCAGCCTGAAGTACGCCACCCATTTCAAGCGCCACAGCCAGGCCGGCATGGTCATGGTCAACCTGCCCACGGCGGGCGTGGACTACCACGTGCCGTTTGGCGGGCGCAAAGGCAGCAGCTACGGCCCGCGCGAGCAGGGCCGCTATGCGCAGGAGTTCTACACCACGGTCAAGACGGCCTATACCTTGGCTTGAGCGCCGGCCTGATCAGCCCGCCACGCTGCACTCCCGGCGCAGCAGCGCCAGGGCGTCGTGCAGTTGGTAGTCGCGGTCGCTGAGCAGGGTGGCCTGGGCGTCCTGCACAAAGTCGTTCCACAGCGCGATGTAGCCCGGCTGGTGCACGCCGGGCGCGTGGCTCTGGATGAACTCGGTGGCCAGCGCGGGCTGCAGGCCGGTCTTGCGGATCTTGCGCACCAGGCTGGCGGCGGTTTTCTCGGTCAGCAAGGTTTTTTTGGGCGCGCCCGCCGCCAGGCACAGAAACAGCGTGAGCAGCGCGTGCTCATCGTCGTTGCCTTGCACGGTCCGGGTCCAGGTCTTGCTGGCGGGCTGGGGCGGCTCGGCGCCCTCCTCCAGGTCGTCCAGGCTGCGGTGGTAGTCGTCCACGTCGGCCAGGGGGTCGTCCAGCAGGAAGTAGCGGGCGCGAAACGAGCCCATGGCATGCAGCAGCTTGCGCAGGGGCACGGCCGCGTCCAACAGCCGGGGCAGGTCGGCCTGCACGGCGGTGAACTGGGCCTGCACCATGGCACGCAGTTCGGCGGGCAGACCCTGTGGCAAGCGCACGGGCCCGGGCGCCGACTTCTTCTTGCGCAGCGCGGCGACGGATTTCTCCAGGCGGGCGGCGGTGGGCCAGGTGTCCAGCGCCTTGAGCCCCAGCGCCTGTACCAGCAGCGCGGTGCGGATCACGGCCTCGGCGTCGGCGCCTGCGGCTTCGAGTTCGTCGTTGTCCAGGTCGTACTGCGCGGCCAGCCATTCGGCGGCGGTGATGGCTTGGCTGATCTGCGTGCGCCGGACCAGCTCGGCACGATAGTCGGCATGGCTGCGCAGCGACCACAGGGCGAGCATGGGGGTTTCGTTGTCCGCCGGGGCCGCCAGGCCAAAGTTGCTGCTCTCAGGCAGCGCAATCAGGCGCTTGAGCATGTCGGAGCCACCCTTGGAGCGCGACAGAAAGGAGTTGTCGCGCAACGATGCAGCGGCCGCGTCCAGGTCGCCGCCCGTGGTTTCCAGCAGGTACAGGCTGATGAGGTTGACCATGCGGTCACGCGCCTTCTCCAGCTCGGGCCGCAGGAACTCGCTGCCAAAGTAGCGGGCGATCTGCACCATGCCCTTGGGCGCGTCGGCGTGGATCGCGGCCAGCCGCACCGCGTCGATGATGCCGCGCCGCACGCCATGGGCCAGGGCTTTGTCGAAGAACGGGCGGGCGTCGTGCAGCTGCAGCGCGGAGCTTGTGCCTGTCATCAGATTGCAGATTCCTCGTCGGATTCGCGGGCTGCGGGCGTTGCTTTACCCCGGTCCGTATCGCTGGTCTCGAACTTGCCGTCGCCCTCTTCCGCCGGCTCCTCGGCTTCGTCCAGGCCCATGTCGTGGGCGCGGGCCTTGGCGCGCAGCACCAGCAGCATTTCGATGAACAGGTCGCGGCACTCGTAGCGCAGCAGCCAGGCCATCTGCATCCAGTCGCGGTCGGCCACTTCGTCCAGCTCCACGCGGGGCTGCACGTAGCCGGAGGCCAGCAACTCGTCGTCGCTGAGCGTGGGGCCGTAGTCCTCGGTGGCGTCAAAGCTGCCCGTGCGGGCGAAGGCCTCCACGCGGCTCCACTTCTCGGCGAAGTAGTTGGCCAGGGCCTCGGCGCCGCCTTCCAGGTCGCCGATGGCGGTGAGGAACTCCACCGGGTCGGCGTCATCGCGGAAGACCACGGCGTTGACCATGTTGCGCAGGTGCTGGTGGGTGAGGTCCTTGTACTGCTTTTCCAGCACCATGGCGCGCGCAAACTGCTCGGGCGTGACGAGCAGGTTGACCACGGAGGCCTTGGAGTCGTCGTACTCGCGCATCACGGCCAGGATGTCCTTGGGAGCGAGCTGGTCCAGCACCACCATCAGCGCGCGGTCGCCATCGGTGTCGGCCAGTTCGGCCAGGGCGGACTCGGCGCCCACGATGTCACCCGCGGCGATGAGACTGGTGGTTTTCTGGATGAGGGCGAGGTGGTGGTTGCTCATGGCGTCAGTCCTTGCGATCAAACCCGGCTTCGGCCAGCCAGTGGGTGCCAGCCTCTTCGCGGTCTTGGTGGTTTTGCGGCTCCACCGCGTCGTCAGCGCTCAGGGCGTTGTAGTCGTCGTCATGCTCGGCCGCGTCGGTGTCTTCCTCCGCATCGGCCGGCTGGTGCACCGGCGCCATGCGTGCGTGCAGGTGCAGGTATTCCAGAGCGGCGGCCACGGTCATGAAGCGCGCGCCCTGGGGCTCGCGCAGCACGGTCTGCGCCAGGCTCTGGGCCCAGGGCTCCAGCGCCACAGCGGGGGCCAACTGCTCCCAGCCGGGCACCTCCTCCTGCGGCAGGCCCAGCACGCGCTCCAGCGCGGCGGGTTGGGTAAAGCGAAAGCCGCCATGAAAAGCCACGGCCACCATCTCGGGGGCCAGGTCGATCATCTTGGCCAGAAAGGCGATCTCGCCGCGCTTGTCGGCCAGGCGCTTGCGCAGCACATCCTTGCCTTCGGAGTCGGATGTGAGGTCGTCCAGCTCGGCCTGGTAGGCGGAGCGCAGGGTGTGAAAGTAGGGAGAGAGCTTCACGAAGACAAAATGTTGTGGGTGTAGGTGTGCCAGATCTCTTGCGCGGTCTGCAGCGGGTCGTCCAGCAGATTGCGGCGGCGGTTGTCGTCGTAGGCCTGGCGGGCGGTGTCGTCGGACAGCACCTCGTAGGCCTTTTGCACGGCCTGAAAGCGGCGCGCCGCGTCGGGCGCGTCGTTGCGGTCGGGGTGGTAGAAGGCGGCCTTCTGGCGGTAGGCCTTCTTGATGTCAGCCAGCGAGGCGCTGGGCGCCACGCCCAGGGCGGCATAGTGGTCTGCGGCGCTGCTCATGCGCCCAGGCTGACAAACACGTTCTGCACGTCGTCGTTGGAATCAATGGCGGCCAGGAAGTTCTCGACCTCTTCCAGTTGCTCGGCCGTCAGGTTGGCCGGGTTCACGGGGTTCTTGGGCTTGTAGCCCAGCTTGGCCGACAGCACGGCGAAGCCGTGGGCGGGCAGCGCGCGGCTGACGAGGTCCAGGTCGGTGGGGTCGGTCCAGAAGGTGGTGGTGCCCTCTTCGTCACCGGCCTCGAAGTCCTGCGCGCCCGCCTCGATGGCAGCCAGTTCGGGGTCCGCGCCGCTCTGCGCGGGTTCGGCCTCGATCATGCCGACGTGGTTGAAGTCCCACGCCACCGAGCCAGACGTACCCAGCTGGCCCTTGCGGAACAGCACGCGCATCTCGGGCGCGGTGCGGTTCACGTTGTCGGTCAGGCATTCGACCATCACGGCCACCTGGTGCGGGGCGAAGCCTTCATAGATCACACGCTCGTAGTTGACCGCATCGGCGCCAGTGCCCGAGCCCTTCTTGATGGCGCGCTCCAGCGTGTCCTTGGGCATGGAGGCCTTGCGGGCCTGCTCCACCACCAGGCGCAGGCGGGAGTTGCTGGCCGGGTCGGCGCCGCCGCGCGCAGCCACGGTGATTTCCTTGACCAGCTTGCCAAACAACTTGCCCTTGGCATCGGCGACCAGCGCCTTGCCCTTTGCTTTCCACTGCGCGCCCATGTTGGAATCTCTTTCTTGGTGTGGGTGGGAATTGATGCAGGTACGGCGGGCCTCTGGGCCGCCGGAAAAAACCCTATAGAGTACCACTGCACACCATTTTTGCTTGGCAACCCCCTTAATCGGCAAAGGACTCCCCATGCTCAACGCCCTGTGGCTAGGCTTTTTTGTCATTGCCGCCGTGGCCGCCCTCGCCCAATGGCTGGTGGGCGGCAATGCGCAGATCTTCGCGGCCATGGTCGAGGCCTTGTTCGGCATGGCCAAGCTCTCGGTCGAGGTGATGGTGCTGCTGTTCGGCACGCTCACGCTGTGGCTGGGCTTTTTGCGCATCGCCGAGAAGGCGGGCATCGTCAATGCGCTGGCGCGCTGGCTGGCCCCGCTGTTCGCCAAGCTGATGCCCGGCGTGCCGCGCGGGCACCCGGCACTGGGGCTGATGACGCTGAACTTTGCCGCCAACGCCCTGGGCCTGGACAACGCGGCCACGCCCATGGGCCTGAAGGCCATGAAGGCGCTGCAGGAGCTGAACCCCGAGCCCGCGACCGCCACCAACGCGCAGATCCTGTTCCTGGTGCTCAACGCCTCATCGCTCACGCTGCTGCCAGTGACCATCTTCATGTACCGCCTGCAGCAGGGCGCGGCGGACCCGACGCTGGTCTTCCTGCCCATTTTGCTGGCCACCTCCGCCTCCACGCTGGTGGGCCTCGCCAGCGTGGCCGTGGTGCAGCGCCTGCCCCTGTTCAGCCCCGTGGTGCTGGCTTACCTGCTGCCCGTGGCGCTGGGGCTCGCGGGCTTCATGGCACTGCTCGCCACGCTGAGCGCGGCGGCGCTGGCGCAGCTCTCATCGCTGCTGGGCAACCTCACGCTGTTCGCGCTGGTGCTGCTGTTCGTGGTGGCAGGTGCCTGGCGCAAGGTGCCGGTGTACGAGGCTTTCATTGAAGGCGCTCGCGAAGGCTTTGACGTGGCCAAAGGCCTGTTGCCCTACCTGGTGGCCATGCTCTGCGCGGTGGGCGTGTTCCGCGCCTCGGGGGCGTTGGGCTATGTGCTGGACGGCGTCCGCTGGTGCGTGCAGGCGCTGGGTGCCGACGCGCGCTTTGTGGATGCCCTGCCCACGGCACTGGTCAAACCGTTCTCAGGCAGCGCCGCGCGCGCCATGCTTATCGAGACCATGCAGGCCCACGGAGTGGACAGCTTCGCCGCGCTGGCGGCCGCCACCATCCAGGGCAGCACCGAGACCACGTTCTATGTGCTGGCCGTGTACTTCGGTGCGGTGGGCATCCAGCGCACACGCCACGCGGTGGGCTGCGCCCTGCTGGCCGAGCTGGCGGGCGTGGTGGCGGCCATCGTGGTGTGCTACCGATTTTTTGGTTGAAAATTTAGGCCAAAAATGCCTTCAGCCCATGCTGGTAAAGCGCAAGCAGCTATCAAATTTGAAGTTCTTTCCGGAAATCGGGGCTTTCTCGCTGGCAAACGCTCGCCGCTGACGCGGCGGCGCGCCCCGGCGGCTAGGCTTCGCCCGGCGCAGCCACCAGCTCCCACTCGCTCAACTGTTCGTTGGTGGCGATCAGGCGGCCCACCAGCAGCTTGATGAAGGCCTTGTCAAAGCGCGACTGCAGGTCTTCCGAGGCGCCGGCAAGCGCGGGGTTGCGCACCTTGAGCACCAGCACCTCGGTCTCGGCCACGGCGGTGGCGGTGCGCATCTTGTTCTCGGGCCGCAGGTAGGTCATCTCGCCCAGCGTCACGCCCGGGCCCAGGGTGCTGAGGTTCCAGCCCTGGCGGCTGACGGCCACCTGGCCTTCGATGAGGATGCAGAACGAGTCGCCGGGCGTGTTCTCGCGCATGAGCACGGTGCCCCGCTCCAGCCGGCGCCAGTTGCCCAGGCGCATCAGCTCCCACAGCGCCACGTCGTGGAAGTCGGCAAAGAACGGCAGCGCCCGCAGGCGCGCGAAGCGCTCGGCCTCGGTGTCCTGCGAGCGCTGGCGCGGCAGGCCCTGGTGGGCGGCCAGCAGGGCCTGGGCAAAGTCCTGCCAGGTGGCGAACCGGTCGGCGGGCTGCTTGGCCAGGGCGCGCAGCAGCACCTCATCGAGATGGCTGGGCAGCGAGGCGCGCAGCAGGCTGGGCGGCGTGGGGGCCTCGTTGCTGATTTTGTAGAGGGTGGCAAAGTCGGTGTCGCCATCAAACGGGCGGCGGCCCGTGAGCAGCTCATACACCACCACGGCCAGCGAGAACATGTCGCTGTGGTGCGTGAGGTCTTGCTCGCGCACCTGTTCGGGCGACATGTACGAGGGCGAGCCCACCAGGCCCGACAGCTGTGTGGCGTCGCTGCGCAGCGACAGCGCGGCGCCAAAATCGGTCAGCTTGATGTTGCCGTCCGTCGCCAGCATCAGATTGGCGGGTTTGATGTCGCGGTGCACCAGGCCTTCGCGGCAGGCGTAGTCCAGCGCGTTGCAGCACTTGAAGGCGATGTCCAGCACCTGCGGCACGGGCAGCAGCGCGTCGGGCGTGGCGTAGGCCGACAGGGGCTGGCCATCGACATACTCCAGCACCAGGTACGGGGGCAGCGCCTCTTCGTCCGCGTCAAGCAGGCGCACGATGTGGGGGTGGCGCAGGCGGCCCGACAGCGCCGCTTCGTTGCGCAGCAGCTTGCGGTAGCGCTCGGCCTGCTCGGGCACCTTGAGCAGGTGCGCATGCGTCTGCTTGATGGCCACCTTGCGGCCCCGAAAGCCGTCCAGGCCCAGGTACACGATGCCGCTGGCGCCACGGCCCAGTTCGCGCTCGATGCGGTATTTGCCGATGGTGGCGGGGTGCTGCTGGAGGGAAGACATGGGCGCCATTTTGACAAATGCAGGTGTTTTTCTATCAAAATGCCTTCCAGAGCCCGTCCATAAAGCGCCAGCAGCTAGATTTTTGATAGCATTCACCCCATGACAGCCTCTTCCCCCCTCGTGCTGGGCGCCACACTGCTGGGCGGCATCGGCCTGTTCCTGCTGGGCATGACCATGCTCACCGACGGCCTGAAGGTGGCTGCCGGCCGGGCGCTGGAGCGCATCCTGGCCGCCTGGACGCGTACGCGCCTGCATGGCCTGGTCATGGGCGTGCTGCTGACGGCGCTGGTGCAGTCGTCCACCGCCCTCACGGTGGCAGCGATCGGTTTCGTCAATGCCGGTCTGCTGTCCTTCACCTCGGCGCTGTGGGTGGTTTTCGGCTCCAACCTGGGCTCGTCCGTCACGGGCTGGCTGGTGGCGGCCATCGGCTTCAATTTCAAGATCGACGCCTTTGCCCTGCCCTTCATCGGCGTGGGCATGGCGCTGCAACTCACGGGCGCGGGCACGCGGCGCGGGGCGCTGGGCACGTCGCTCGCGGGCTTTGGCGTGCTGTTCCTGGGCATCGACCTGCTCAAGGATGGTTTCGACGGCCTGGGACCGCAGGCGCTGCCGCCGCTGGGCACCGACGTGACCAGCCTGGTGCTGGCCGCACTGGTGGGCCTGCTGACCACCATCGTGCTGCAGGCCTCGTCGGCCACGCTCACGCTGGTGCTTACCGCCGTGGCGGGCGGCCTGTTGCCCGTGGAAGCGGGGGCGGCCATGGTGATCGGCGCCAACGTGGGGACCACGCTCACCGGCATCCTGGCGGCTATCGGAGCCACGTCCAACGCGCGGCGGCTGGCGGCTGCGCACGTGCTGTTCAACGTGGTGACGGCCGTGGTGGCGATGGCGCTGCTGGTGCCGCTGCTGCGGCTGCTCCATGCCCTGGGCGTGTGGCTCACCGGCAGCAGCGACGTGGTGACGCAGCTCGTGCTGTTCCACACCAGTTTCAACCTGCTGGGCGTGCTGCTGATGTGGCCGCTGTCAGGGCCGCTGGTGCGCTTTCTGCTGGCGCGTTTTCGCTCGGCGGAGGACGACGACGCCCGCGCCCGCTACCTGGACCACAACGTGGCCGCCGTGCCCGAACTTGCCCTGCAGGCCCTGCGCCGCGAACTGGCCCACCTGGGCCACTGCGCGCTGCGGCTGGCGGCCGACGCGGCGCGCCTGAACCCGCTGACCCTGCCCTGGGCCCCGGCCTCCGCGCAATCCGACACGCGGTTGGCGCGCCAGCTGCAGACGGTGGAGCTGCTGCAGGACCAGATCGGCGCCTTCGTGGGCGACATGAGCCGCCAGCCCATGCCGCAGGACGTGGCCAACCAGCTCCCCGATCTGTTGCGCATCGCCACCTACTTCGACACGCTGGCGCGTGTCATGCACCATGTGGGGCAGCAGGCCGTACACGCACTGCGCCCGCCCGAGCCTGCCCGGCCCCACCCCCCTTGGGCGCCTGCCCCACAGGACGCGGGAACGCACGGCGTTCTGCACCAATGCGTGGCGCCGGTGTTCGCGGCAGCGCTGGATTTCTTCAGCTCGGACAGCGCTGACGGCCCCTGGCTGGCCGAGGAGGCCCGCAACGCCTTCGAGGACCGCTACCAAACCGCCAAGGCCGCCCTGCTGCAGGCGGGCGCGGGCGGCACGGTGGATGTGGCGGCGGCGGTGGACTGGCTGGCCCAGATCAGCGACCTGCGCCGCGCCGTGGAGCAGGGCTACAAGGCCGGCCAGCACCTGGCCACCCTGCCCCAGCTGGCACCCGAAAAATAGTCAGCCCAGGGCCTGCTCAAAGTCCGCCAGCAGGTCTTCCACCTCTTCCAGCCCCACCGACAGCCGGATCATGCTGTCGCCCATGCCCATGGCCGCGCGCACGGCCGGGCCAGCCTCCCAGAAGATGGTGTGCGCCACCGGGATGATCAGCGTGCGCGTGTCCGCCAGCCCCGTGGCCTTGATGGGCAGGCGCAGGCGGTTGCACAGGGGCAGGCACTGGGCGGGGTCGTGCAGCTCGAAGGACAGCAGCCACGAACCGGCCTTGAAGTGCTGGCGCGCGATGGCGTGCTGCGGGTGCGAGGCCAGCATGGGGTACAGCACGCGCGAGACGGCCGGGTGCTTCTCCAGCCACTGGGCCAGCGCCAGGGCGGTGGCGCTGGTGCGGTCCATGCGCAGGGCCAGGGTCTCAGCGCCCAGGGCGATCTGGTGCGCGGCCTGCGACGAGAGCGCGCCGCCCATGTCGCGCAGGCCCTTCTTGCGGATCTGCTGCAGGCCCCAGCCTTTGGCGTCCCCCTTGCGGTAGGCGGCAAAGATGTTGGGGTAGCGGCTCCAGTCGAACAGGCCCGTGTCCGTCACGCTGCCGCCCAGGACATCGCCCTGCCCGCCCATGCTCTTGGTGAGCGAGTTGACGACCAGCCCGGCCCCCACGCTGGCGGCCTTGAAGAGATAGGGCGAGGCCACGGTGTTGTCCACCACGTACAGCAGGCCGCGCTGCTGGCACAGCGCGCCAATGCCCGCGAGGTCGGGGATCTGCGTGCCGGGGTTGGCAATGGTCTCCACAAACACCATGCGCGTGTTGGGGCGCAGCGCGGCGGCTACCTGGGCGGCGTCCGTGGCATCCACCGTGGTGATCTCCACGCCCAGGTCGGCCAGCGTGCCAAACACGCTGTTGGTGTTGCCAAACACATGCTGGCTGGACACCAGGTGGTCGCCCGCCTTCAGCAGCGTGAGAAAGGTGGCGCAGATGCCGGCCATGCCAGTGGCAAAGACGATGGAGCCCAGCCCGCCTTCCATCTGCGTGATCTTGGCCTCCAGCGCGGCCGTGGTGGGCGTGCCCTGGCGCGCGTAGTTGAAGCCCTTGGCCGTGCCCTGAAAGACGGCGATCAGGTCTTCAACCTTCTCGTAGCCGTACTGCACCGAGCTGTGGATCGGCTGGTGGATGGCGCCGTGCGTGGCGCCCCCCAGGCGGTCTGCGTGGACGATCTGGGTAGTGAAGCGGTCGTTCTGTGGTGTCGTCATAAGCTGTCTCTGTCTGTCTGCGATGGTTGAATCGGTCACCGCATCAACGCCAGCGCACCCATGGAGCCGACTTTGCCGGGCCACCGGGTGCGTCCCTGCGGGGGGGAGGCGCGCAGCGACTCAGGGGGCTATCTTTCAGGGGCAATGTGTTCGGCGTAGTCGTACAGGGCACCCAGAATGTCCTGCGTGCGCTCGTCGTCGGCGGTTTCGGAGAGTTCGTCGATCTGTGTGAAGAGCTGCTCCACCGTGCGCGCCCCGCCCTGCCCGTCAAACAGGCAGGCGGCGCGGTGGGCCTCCCAGCGCTGGGCCTCTTCGGTCGACAGCGTGGCCGGGAAGTTGCGCGCGCGGTAGCGCCACAGCAGCTCGACCAGGCGCGGGTCGTCGAAGTTCGCCCGCGCCTGGGCCAGGCGGTCGCCGCTGAGCCTGCGCAAATCGTTGAGCTTGCGGCGGTCGTTGTTGCCCACGAAGCCGCCGTACAAATCCTGGTCCACGTCGGGCGCGGCCTCTTGCGGGCGGGCGAACACGGCGGGCCAGATGCCGCTCATGTCGGGCAGCGCGCGCGCCACCTCGGCATGCTGCGCGGCCTGCGCCAGGTCAATGCCCCAGCGCTGCGCCAGCGCGGGCGTGAGCGTGTTCACGTTGCCCACCACCATGGGCGATTTGTTGAGGTGGATGGTCTTGACCGGCAGGCGCGCCACGCCCTCGGGCAGGTCGTCGGCCCTGGTGAACATGCGCAGGCGGATTTCGTCGGCACCCATGGCCGCCAGCGGCGCGGGGTCGTGGGCAAGGTCCCACGCGATCAGCTCGTTCTTGTTGGTGGGGTGGCTGGCCAGCGGCCACATCACGGCCAGGCAGCCGCGCTCGGCCGGGAACA
>DAIQRN010000400.1:0-3184 GCA_036786185.1 Acidovorax sp.
TTACAGCCCAGCAACGCCCCCCTCTGTGATCAGAAGGGGGCGTTTCTGCTTTGGCAGTATGCACTTTATTTATAGTGAAACGAAGCGGTAACCCTGTCAGCAGAGAGCTATGCAACTTCAAGATATTTTGTACTCCCAAGGGTTTGGTACTCGCCGTGTATGCGCGGGCTTGGTGCAACATGGGTGGGTAGAGACTGCTCGCCTGGATCCTCTCGCTCCCTTCATCCCCTGTACCGAGGCAACGCTGGATCTCGACATTGCTGACCTGCGGTTGCGTGTTCAGGGGGTGGAGTGGCCCTATCACGCCAAAGCTTATGTGATGCTGCACAAGCCTGCGGGCACGGAGTGTTCGCAGAAACCGTCTACGTATCCAAGCATCTACACTTTGCTTCCAGCACCGCTGCGGCAGCGCCCGTGCAAGAGTGCCATTCAGGGTGTGCAAGCTGTGGGACGTCTTGATCAGGATACGACCGGCCTTTTGTTACTCAGCGATGATGGGCAATTCATCCATCGCATGAGCTCACCGAAAAAGCATGTGCCCAAGGTCTACCGTGTGGTGACCAAACATCCTGTGGACGATCAGCAAATTGAGAGACTGTTGGCAGGCGTTGTGCTGGATGATGACCCCAAACCCGTGCGTGCCGCCGCCTGCATTGCTGTAGGCAGCGATTGTCTGGATCTCACCCTGACAGAAGGAAAGTACCACCAGGTTAAGCGTATGCTGGCCGCTGTGGGGAATCGCGTTGAGGCGTTGCATCGCTCGCGGATCGGAACACTTGAACTTCCCTCTGACTTGGCCCCGGGACAGTGGAAATGGCTTTCTTCCGCTGACCTGCTGAAGCTGACACCCACTTCCTGAGGGGGTCACGATGGGACAGATTGCCGGAGTACGCTGAAGCCCGGGGTATGCTAATGAACATGGGACTCTTGGTTGATTCTTTCTGGCGTGCGGCGGTGTATTGCTTGCGCCCGCGCGTGATCATGCTGTCGTTGGCGCCCTTGCTGCTGATCGGGGTGCTGGGCGGTGCCTGGGGCTATTTTTACTGGGATGGCGCTGTAAGGGGCATGCGCTCGTTGCTGGAGTCTTCTAGTCTGCTCACGACCTTTTGGGGTTGGCTGCAGACTTGGGGCGTGGGTGACGTGACCGCAGTCGTGGCGCCTCTCATGGTTATTCTGGCGGTGACACCCGTATTGGTGGTGTTTTCGCTGCTGGCGGTAGCGCTGCTAATGACACCTGCGTTGGTCGCACTGGTAGCGCAACGCCGTTTTCCCCATCTCGAACGAAAGAAGGGTGGCTCATTCTGGGCGAGCGCAGTGTGGTCACTGGGCTCCAGCTTTTTGGCGGTTCTTGCACTGGTAGTGTCTGTGCCATTGTGGCTGGTGCCGCCTTTGGTGCTGGTACTGCCGCCGTTGATCTGGGGTTGGCTGACCTACCGTGTGATGGCGTTTGATGCGCTGGCTGAACATGCCAGCAAGGAAGAGCGCCGTGAGATTTTGCAACGCCATCGAACCCGTTTATTGGGGATTGGCATATTGACCGGGTATTTGGGGGCTGCGCCAAGTCTTGTATGGGCCTCGGGGGTTATTTTTGCCGCCGCTTTTTTCATTTTGGTGCCACTGGCGATCTGGATTTACACCCTGGTTTTTGCGTTTTCGTCCCTCTGGTTTGCACACTATTGCCTTGCCGCTCTGGAGCGTTTGCGTTCTGAGGGTAGTGCGCTGTCTGCATCGGTTGTCCCTGTCGGCGATCCAGCCGCTGTTGCCATTGCGGCCAGTTCTGACTTCACCCCTGCCGCCTTCACTTCAGAAAACAAAATGCCATGAATTCGCATATCGGCCTGATCATCGTGGGGGATGAAATTCTCTCGGGCAAGCGTGCTGACAAGCACATGCCAAAGGTCATCGAGTTGCTGTCAGCGCGCGGACTGGCCATCTCGTATGCCGTCTTCTGCTTGAAAAAACAAGCAGATTAGTTATCTGCGGAGGGCACTTCGCAATGACAATACAGTCAGCCGATATCGTCTTCTCGTGCGGCGGGATTGGCGCCACCCCCGACGACCACACGCGCCAGTGCGCGGCAAGGGCGTTGGGTGTGGATCTGGTGTTGCACCCCCAGGCCGAGGTGCTTATCCGCGAGCGCATGCAGGACACCGCCCGCGAGCAGGGCGTGCCTTACGAGGCAGATCGGCCGGACAACGTACATCGCCTCAATATGGGGGTGTTCCCGGAGGGCGCACGCATTGTGCCCAATCCTAACAACAAAATCCCTGGTTTCAGCTGCAACGGCCCCGGAGGCGGCGCAGTGCATTTCGTGCCGGGATTCCCGGTGATGGCATGGCCCATGATCGAGTGGGTGCTGGACCATGAATACCCACACCTTTTCAATCGGTCTCCGCAGACAGAGCAGTCTGTCATTGTCTTTGGTGCCATGGAGTCGGCGCTCGCACCCCTGATGGAGCGCATTGAGCAGCAGCACCCCGACATCCGGGTATTCAGTCTGCCCAGCGTCGATCATCCACAATACGGGCGCCACATAGAATTGGGCGTGAAGGGACCTGCAGCGGACGTTCCGGCCGCTTGGACAGATTTGCTGGCGGGGTTGCACGATGTTGGTGCGAATTGCGGCCCTGAATTGGTGCGAAAACTCCGGTAGTCGTCTTTGCACGCTTGCGTGCACTGTTTTGGTGAGGCGGGGTGCCTAAGTACTCTTGTATCACCTTGAGTGCTCCGTCCCTGTGCATGAAAGCACTGACCTGGCACGCAAACTGCTTTTCGTTTGGAAGATTTTTTAACAAGCGCTTTACCCAGGAGAACCTGATGGCCAAGACCGTTGCAGACGTGATGAAACTGGTGAAGGAAAACGAAGTCAAATTCGTGGACTTCCGCTTTACCGATACCCGTGGCAAACAGCACCACACCACGGTGCCCGTCTCGCATTTTGACGAAGACAAGTTTATTTCGGGCCATGCCTTTGACGGCTCTTCAATTGCCGGATGGAAGGGGATCGAAGCCTCCGATATGCAGCTGATTCCCGACCCGAATTCGGCCAATATCGACCCGTTTTTCGAAGAAACGACGCTGATCCTGACCTGTGACGTGATCGAGCCCAGCGATGGGAAGTCGTATGACCGCGATCCCCGCTCGGTCGCCAAGCGGGCCGAAGCCTACCTCAAGGCCTCTGGTC
>DAIQRN010000401.1:0-3181 GCA_036786185.1 Acidovorax sp.
GTTTCCACGCCGTTGATCTTGACCGAGCCCTTGCGAGCCCCGGTCAGGCCCATGACGGCGCGCATGGTGGTGGTGCGGCCCGCGCCATTGCGACCCAGCAACGTGACGACCTCGCCGGGCTGCACAACAATGTCCACGCCGTGCAGCACGTGCGATTCGCCGTACCAGGCTTCGAGGTTCTTGATTTCGAGTGCGGGGGTGCTCATGGTGCCTCCCGCCGGGCCGCCCCAAGGGAGGCAAACGCCCCCTGGGGGGGCTGCGTATTACACGTAGTGAAAAGCGTGGGGGTCAGCATTCAGTGCGCTCCCTGCAACTGGCCGTCGGTCGTGCCCATGTAGGCTTCCATCACTTGCGGGTTGTTCGAGACTTCTTCGTACGGGCCTTCGGCAAGCACGGCGCCGCGCTGCAGCACGGTGATGCGGTCGGCTATTGTTGAGATCACTTTCATGTTGTGCTCGACCATCAGGATGGTGCGGCCCGCTGACACTTTTTTGATAAGTTGCGTGACGCGGTCCACATCCTCGTGGCCCATGCCCTGGGTGGGCTCGTCGAGCAGCATGAGTTCGGGCTCCATGGCCAGCGTGGTGGCGATCTCCAGCGCGCGTTTGCGGCCGTAGGGCAGGTTCACCGTGACCTCGTCGGCCAGGTCTTGCAGGCCCACCTCGGTCAGCAGTTGCATGGCGCGGTCGTCCAGCTGGCGCAGGGTGCGCTCGCTTTTCCAGAAATGAAAGGATGTGCCCAGCTTGCGCTGCAGGCCCAGGCGCACGTTCTCCATCAGTGTGAGGTGGGGGAACACCGCCGATATCTGGAACGAACGAATCACACCGCGCCGGGCGATCTGCGCCGGTTGCTCGCCCGTGATGTCATGCCCATTGAACCGGATGGTGCCCGATGTGGGCGTGAGGAACTTGGTCAGCAGGTTGAAGCACGTGGTCTTGCCTGCGCCGTTGGGACCGATCAGCGCATGGATGGAACCCCGGCGCACGGCCAAGTCCACATCGCTGACGGCGGTGAAGCCTTTGAACTCTTTGGTCAGGCTTTTGGTTTCAAGGATGACGTCGGTCATTGCGCCAGGGTCGCTCCGTAGGGTGCCAAGGGGAGAAACCTTGGGGTACAAGGCTTCCACACAGGCGTTGGTATGCCGTGCATCGTATGCGCCAGCCCCCTACAACAGCTACTGGGAGTAATGCCTATGCACAACTACTTAAGTAGCGCCCCCTCTCCCCCTTTCCTCATTCGGGAAGTCCCGAGCCACAGGTCCAGGCTGCCCCTACACTGCGTCGATGGCTTCCACCTCCTCTCAGCCGGCCCGCGGCGCGCCCCGCTCCCTCACCGGCCTGCTTCCGTTCCTGCGCCCATACCGGACACGCATCGCGCTGGCGATGCTCTTCCTGGTGCTGGCTGCGCTTGCCACGCTGGCGTTTCCACTGGCGCTGCGCAACCTGGTGGACGGTGGCCTGGTCAATCCGGACAAGGGCGCGCAGGCCATGGCGCTGCGCGGCCACTTCGGGGCCCTGTTTGCCGTGGCCGTGGCGCTGGGGGTGTTTTCGGCGGCACGCTTTTACATGGTGAGCTGGCTGGGCGAACGCGTGACCGCAGACCTGCGCCAGGCGGTTTATAGCCATGTGCTGCAGCAAAGCCCGGAGTTCTTCGAGACCACGCAAACGGGCGAGGTGCTGTCGCGCCTGACCACCGACACCACGCTGGTGCAAACCGTGGTCGGCTCTTCTCTGTCGATGGGGCTGCGCAATGCCGTGATGGGCGTGGGCGCTCTGGCCATGCTGGTCTGGACCAACCCCTACGTCATGTCGGTGGTGTTTCTGGCGGTGTTGCTGGTGGTGCTGCCCACCCTGTGGATCGGGCGGCGCGTGCGGCGCCTGTCGCGCGACAGCCAGGACCGGGTGGCGGATTCGAGCGCCATCGCGGCCGAGGTGCTCAACGCGATACCTGTAGTACAAAGTTACACGGCAGAGCCGCGCGAGGCCACGCGCTTTCAGCAGGCCACCGACAACGCCTTCCAGGTGGCTGTCAAGCGCACGCGCGCCCGGGCCTTGCTGGTGGCCTTCATCATCATCGCCAACGCCGCCTTGCTGCTGTGGGGACTGTACCGGGGCACCGAGGCCGTGCTGGCGGGCCAGATGACCGCTGGCCACCTGGGCCAGACCGTGGTGTACGTGATTTTGCTGGCCGGTTCCGTGGCCGTGCTGGGAGAGGTCTATGGCGATCTGCTGCGCGCTGCGGGCGCCACAGAACGGCTGATGGAGCTGCTGGCAAGCCCCTCCCCGGTGGCGGCCCCCGCCGCACCGCAGGAACTGCCGCTGTCCGCCCAGGGGCTGGCGGTGGAGTTCGAGAGCGTGCAGTTCCACTACCCGTCGCGGCCCGACCAGCCTGCGCTGCAGGATTTCACGCTGCGCCTGGCGCCCGGCGAGACCGTGGCCCTGGTGGGCGCCAGTGGGGCAGGCAAGACCACGGTGTTTCAGCTTTTGCAGCGCTTTTATGACGTGGACGCCAGCACCGATGGCCGCACGCCGGGCCACATTCGCCTGAACGGCGTGGACATCCGCAGCCTACGCCTCACGGCTTTGCGCGCGCACATCGGCACCGTGCCCCAGGACGCCGTGGTGTTCTCGGCCTCGGCCATGGACAACATCCGCTATGGGCGCCCCGAAGCCAGCGATGCCGAGGTGATGGCGGCCGCACGGTCCGCCTTCGCGCACGACTTTCTCATGGCACTGCCCGAAGGCTACGCCACCTTCCTGGGCGAGCGCGGCGTGCGGCTGTCGGGCGGGCAGCGCCAGCGCATTGCGATTGCACGGGCCATGCTCAAAAACCCGCCCCTGCTCCTGCTGGATGAAGCCACCAGCGCGCTGGACGCCGAGAGCGAACGCATGGTGCAAGCCGCCCTGGACACCGCCATGCAGCGCCACACGGGCCGCCGCACCACACTGGTCATTGCGCACAGACTGGCCACCGTGCAGAACGCCGACCGCATCGTGGTGCTGGAGCATGGACGCATCGTGGAGCAAGGAACGCACACCGCGCTTTTGGACCAGGGTGGGGTGTATGCCCGCCTGGCGGCCCTGCAGTTCACGGTGTAGGTGTGCAGCGCCAAGCAGATCAATTGCTATTCAAATAATAGCTATTAGCGCTTGATGGATAAGCGCTAGATGCCAAAAAGGCC
>DAIQRN010000402.1:0-3179 GCA_036786185.1 Acidovorax sp.
GCGCTCGGGCAGGTGCAGCTTTTGCACGGGGCGCTGGCGCTGGCCCAGCGGGCCGTCCACCTCCATGGACAGCAGCTCGCCGGTGTCGGGCGCCAGGTGCAGCTTCCAGCGCTGCACGGGCACGCTTTCGTGGGCAAAGCCGGGGTGTACCCGCACGCTCCAGCCTTCGGCGCGCAGCTGCGGAATCTGCTCGGCCCAGAAATCGCCAAAGTGCGCCTCCTGCGCCAGCGTCCACACGGGGCCCAGCGTGGCGGCGGCGGCGCGGTGGCGCCACTGCAGGTGTTTGGGGTCCACGGGCACCAGGCCCAGGTCCCACACGCGGTCCATGGCGTCGGCCTCGGCGGCCAGGTCGCGCTGCAGGTGCAGCACGGGGCCACCGGTGTCAAACAGCTCCTGCACCGGGGCCGGGCGGGCGGTCAGCACGGACGTGGGCGCGGGCGTTTCCCACTCTGCGCCGCTTTCGGTGCGGTAGGTCCAGTCGATCTGGGCCAGGGTCACGTTGTCACCGCGCGGCCCCAGCTTGCCCTGGGGCGCCATGCCCAGCAGGCCCTGGCCTCGGCCCAGCGTCATCAGGGTGATGCGGGGGCGGAACTGGCCGGTGGCAATGCCGTCCATTCAGTGCTGCGGCAACAGGGACGGTGCGGGCAGCTGCAGCTGGGCCTCCTGCACCACGCGCACACAGTCGCGCAGGTGCTGCTCGCCCAGGTAGCGCAGCGTGGCGTAGCCAATGGTGGCAGCCACGGCCTGGCCCGCAAGAGGCACGTATTTGGCGGCCTGCTTGGTGGTCAGGCGCAGGCCCACGGTTTGGGTGGCGCGCAAGACCAGTTCGCGTGTGATGAGCTTGCCGATCAGCACCGAGCCCACCAGGCTCACTGCCTTTTGCACCTGCTCGCGCTTGTGCGGGTCGAGCTGGTCGATCTGCTGCGCCGACAGGCCGAACTCGGCGTTGATCTGCGGCAGCAGGCGCGAGAGCAGGGCGGCGTCCACCGCCCAGTCCAGCCCCGGCAGGGGCACGGTGCTGGCGGCCGCGGCGACCAGGGCGCGTTTGTGGAGCAGCTTGCGGCTGCGCTGCACGGCCGCTTTGAGCGCCGGGTCGCTGGCAGCCATCTTGAGTGAAGAAGTGGGCATGGGCGTGTCCGTATCCGTGGTCGTGAGTCCGTCGTCGGGCCCCATGGTAGGGCAAGCGGCGGTGACCCTGCGCGCCGTCAGGTGGGCAGCGGCCGCTCGTACAGGCACTGCACAAAGCGGCGCGCGGGCAGGGCCAGCCCGGAGATGTTGTGCGGGGCTGCCTCGCAGGCATAGCGGCCGGGCGGCAGGCGGGCGTGGGCGGCCTCGGTCAGCAGGATCTCGCCCGGGCCTGCAAAGTCTTCGCCCAGCTTGCAGGCGCAGTTCATCTCGGGGCCAAAGAGGTCTTCGTTGGCGATCACGAGCGTGGGGCCGTAGCCAATGCCCATGCTGGCGGCCAGCGTGCGCTCGGGGGGCAGCACGGCGTTCATGGCGGCCAGGGCACGCAGAATGTCCAGCGCCGCCTGCAGCGCCTGCTCGGCTGTGGCAAACACGGCAAACAGGTTGTCGGCCTCCTGCTTCACGACCTCGCCGCCGTTGTCTTCGATGGCGGGGCGCGCTGCCTGCTCCATCTGGTGGATCATGGCCAGGAAGTGGATGATGCCGTGCTGCGCCGTGATGCGCGAAAAACCGCACATGTCCAGCACCAGGATGGCGACGTCGCGCACAAAAGCAGCCTCGATGGCGGCATCCACGCCGGGCGCGCTGCCCGGCTGCTGGTTGCGCTCGGACAGCAGGCGGTGCAGATAGGCCTTGTCGTGCGGCGTGGCGGCGGGGTGGGGCATGGCGCAGGGGCTGTGGGCGGTGTCCGACATGGTAGCGCGGCAGATGCTGGCTGCGCCGTGGTGGTGCGCTGCCTATGCTGAACCGATCTTCACTGCAAAGGAAGAAAACCTATGACACGTCATTTCAAAACCCGCTCGTTCCCCCTGGTGCTGGCAGCCACCCTGGCCCTGGGCACCGCCTGGGCACAGACCGGCGAAGAGGCCTCGCTGGCGCGTGGCGCGGTGCCGGACACCACGCCCCAGCAGCGCTACCAGACTGCCATCCGCGAGGCGGGCGGCGGCCTCAAGGTCAGCCTGGAAGAATGCCGCAGCATGGGCACGGCCGAGCGCAGGAGTTGCGAAGCGCAAGCCCGCTCGCGCTACCAGGCCGACATGGCAAACGCCCGGGCCATCCGGCGCGGAGATCCATCCGCCGGGCCGGTGAACGTGGTGGGCGGGCCCATTCGCACGACCGAGACGACCTACGTCATCAAGCCATGAAAAAAGGCGCCTCGCGGCGCCTTGGGCTGACGGGGCCAGCGCTTACCGGGCGGCGGTCAGGTCTTCGCTGGCGGCCACGCGGCGGGCGCCATTGAAGCGGCGGGCCCAGTAGCGCACGCCCATGTCTTCTACGCGGATTTCACTGCCGCTGCGAGGGGCATGGATGAACTTATTGTCGCCCACGTAGATGCCAACATGGCTGAAGTTGCGGCGCATGGTGTTGAAGAACACCAGATCGCCTGGCTGCAGGTCTTTTTTGTCGATGGTCTGGGTGGCGGCTGCCTGCTGGTCCGCCCGGCGGGGCAGCAGCAGGCCCACGGTCTGCTCATACACGGCGCGCACAAAGCCGCTGCAGTCAAACCCGGTGTCGGCGCTGTTGCCGCCGCGCTTGTAGGGCACGCCCAGGAAACCCATGGCATTGACCACCAGGTTGGAGGTGTTGTCGGCCACGGTATGGGCCTTGTCAACCACCTTGTGGCTCACGTCTTCCAGGCGGTTGAGCAGGCTTTTGTCGGTGCCCAGAGAGGGCGAATTTTCAGAGGGGGCCGTTTGTGGAGTTGCCTGTGCGGCGGTGGCGCAGGCCACGAGAAGAAGGGTGCAAAGCCATCTGGACATGGGGGCGGAGGGTAACACGCTAAGCTTACTGCGCAAATTTCGCCATCTTTGCCAGGAGGCTCGGCGCCATGCCTTACAAGTCAAATCGCCCTCCAGCGCTTTACCATCAAGCGCAAGCAGCTATTGCTTTGATAGTAATGGGTCTGCACGGCCCGGCGGGGGCGCAGGCTGCGGCGCCCGCCGTGGCGTTGACGCCGGTGGCCAGCGGGCTGGCCCACCCGTGGGCGGTGGCTT
>DAIQRN010000403.1:0-3170 GCA_036786185.1 Acidovorax sp.
CTGAACTGGAGCACGCCTTCAAGTTCAACGACGCCGTGCTGCGCCACCTGACGGTGCAGAAGAAGAAGGCCGATACCGGCCCCTCTTCGATGATGAAGACTGTCGAGCGCGAAGAAGCCCGCAAGGTCAGCCAAGCTGAATACGCAGCTGCTGGCGACCGTGGCGGTGACCGTGGCGAGCGTTCTGGCGATCGCTGATTGACAGTTCAGCCTGAGGAGTGGAGAACCGCGTTGTCTTGACCGCTTGTATCGCAGAGGCTGAGGCCCTGCGCTACACGCCCGCCGGATTGCCTGCCATTGCGCTGCGTCTCGAACACGAGTCGCAGCAAGACGAGGCAGGCCACCCCCGCGAAGTCAAGGCCGCCATGAAAGCCGTTGCCTTTGGTGCAATGGCTGAGCGTGTGGCAAGGCAGAACATCGGAAGTCTCTGGACTTTCAGTGGGTTTCTGGCCACGCCACGCAATGGCAAGAATGCAGTGCTCCACATCCAGGATATTCAACAAAATTAATTTTCAAGGGGTCCGCAATGGCCACGTTCAAGAAGTTCAACAAAGACAAGCGCCCAAAGCGCAACACCCAGTCCCTGCTGTTCAAGCGCAAGCGCTTTTGCCGCTTCACGGTGACGGGTGTTGAAGAAATCGACTACAAGGATGTCGACACGCTGCGCGATTTCATCGCCGAAAACGGCAAGATCATCCCCGCACGCCTGACCGGCACGCGCGCCATCTTCCAGCGTCAGCTGAACACCGCCATCAAGCGCGCTCGCTTCCTGGCCCTGGTGCCTTACAGCGACCAGCACAAGATCTAAGGAGCACAACCCATGCAAATCATTCTGCTCGACAAGGTTGTGAACCTCGGCAACCTGGGTGAAATCGTCAAGGTGAAGGACGGTTACGCCCGCAATTTCCTGATCCCCTCGGGCCGTGCACGCCGCGCCACTGCCGCCAACAAGGCAGAGTTCGAAGCCAAGCGCGCCGAACTCGAAAAGGCCGCAGCCGTCAAGCTGGCAGCAGCCCAGGCCGAAGGCGAAAAGCTGGCGGGTTCCACCGTCAAGCTTACGCAAAAGGCTGGTGTGGATGGCCGTCTGTTCGGTTCCGTCACCAACCACGACATCGCCGAAGAGCTGAACAAGCAAGGCTACAAGGTCGTCAAGTCGCAAGTGCGCCTGCCCAACGGCCCCATCAAGGTCGTGAGCGACAGCACGGTGAGCGTGGCCCTGCACACCGACGTGGTCGTGGAAGTCAACGTGTCGGTTTACGGCGAAACCGCCTGATCGTCCACTGGGACTTTTCTCAAAAGCCGCCTTCGGGCGGCTTTTGTCTTTGTGGGGTGGCGCGTTGTACACCCTTGCCCACCGGTTGTCCCAACCTTATCCACAGACTTGTGCCATGACGGCGCGCCGTGCGGGCGCTAGCATGCCAAGTTAGCTCCAAGGATTCCATGTCTGCCATTTTTCCCGCCCTCGACGATGGCTTCACGCCCGTGCCGGACCGTGAAATTGCCCAGCTGCGCGTGCCGCCGCACTCCATCGAGGCCGAATCCAGCGTGCTGGGCGGCCTGCTGCTGGACAACAACGCCTGGGACCGCGTGGGCGACCTGCTGGTGGAGAGCCACTTCTACCGCCATGAGCACCAGATGATCTACACGGCCATTGGTGCGCTGGTCAATGCCAGCAAACCGGCCGACGTGATCACCGTGTTTGAGCACCTCACCAACCTGGGCAAGGCGCAGGAAGTGGGCGGCTTGGCGTATCTGAACAACCTGGCGCAGTACGTGCCCAGTGCCAGCAACATTCGCCGCTACGCGGAAATCGTGCGCGAGCGGGCCATTCTGCGCAAGCTGGTCACGGCCAGCGACGAGATATCGACCAACGCCTTTAACCCGCAGGGCAAGACGGTGGAGCGCATCCTGGACGAGGCCGAATCCAAGATTTTTGCCATTGGAGAGGAAGGCTCGCGCACCAAGCAGGGTTTCCAGTCGCTTGACATCCTGGTGATCGACCTGCTCGATAAGGTGCAGGAAATGGCCGACAACCCGGTGGACGTGACGGGCGTGCCCACGGGCTTCGCCGATCTGGACCGCATGACCAGTGGCCTGCAGGCGGGCGACCTGGTGGTGCTGGCAGCGCGCCCGTCCATGGGCAAGACCTCGTTTGCCGTGAACATTGCCGAGCATGTGGCGCTGCACGAGCAACTGCCCGTGGCCATCTTCTCGATGGAAATGGGCGCGGCGCAGCTGGCGGTGCGTATCGTGGGCTCCATCGGCCGTGTGAACCAGGGTAACCTGCGCACCGGCAAGCTCACGGACGACGAATGGCCGCGCCTGACCGAGGCCATCGAAAAGCTGCGCACCGTGTCGCTGCACATCGACGAAACCCCAGGCCTCACGCCCAGCGAGCTGCGCGCCAATGCGCGGCGCCTCGCGCGCCAGTGCGGCAAACTGGGCCTGATCGTGGTGGACTACCTGCAGCTCATGAGCGGCTCGGGCTCCACCAGTTCCGACAACCGTGCCACCGAGCTGGGCGAAATCTCGCGCGGCCTCAAGATGCTGGCCAAGGAGCTGCAGTGCCCGGTGATCGCGCTGTCGCAGCTCAATCGCTCGGTCGAGCAGCGCACCGACAAGCGCCCCATGATGAGCGACCTGCGCGAATCCGGCGCCATCGAGCAGGACGCGGACATCATCATGTTCATCTACCGCGACGACTACTACAACAAGGACTCCAAGGAGCCCAACGTGGCCGAAATCATCATTGGCAAGCAGCGCAATGGCCCCACAGGCACGGCCAAGCTGTTCTTCCAGAAGAATCAGACGCGCTTTGAGAACTTGGCGATGGGCTCGGGTGACGATTTCTAGTCAAATATCTTTCTGGCACCCGCCTATTAAGCCTTGGATGCTATTGATTGGATAGCAAAATGATTGATCTGCACGTTGAATGTTGAATATGTACGTGCGGCGCATAGTGTGTGTTCCGCGGGTCGCACGGACGCTCGAATGTTCGTTGCAGATCTGCCGCTTGCAACGGTCATTGGCGTCACATTGGTATCCTCCAAGCGATGCAGCATTCCATCGGAGCACACCCGTGCAGACTGTTTGTCGTCGGCAGCTTTGTTGAAGCTCATTGTTGGCATGTCCGTTGCCGGCCGGATAGCGATGAAAGCCAGTCTGCTCTTG
>DAIQRN010000027.1:0-12795 GCA_036786185.1 Acidovorax sp.
AGATGGCTGCGGTGGCCGAGTACCTCAGTGGTCAATAGCTACTGATTTGATAGCTGCTAGCGCTTTGGGGACGGGCGCTACAGGCCAATTTCTTTCAAGGAACCACGGGTGCGGCCGCTGGCTCGGCCAACCAGCGGTCCATCAAGCCTGTGCCCCCCCACATGCCCAGCAGCGCCAGCCAGGCGGTCAGTGCAAAAATCGCGCCTCCCGTCATTCCTGCGCCCACGGCACAGCCCCCCGCCAGCATGGATCCGAAGCCCATGGCCATGGCGCCAACGATGTAGCGCACCATGCTGTAGCCATCCTTGAAGCCTTCGACCTTGAACTCGCGCCCCACCAGGGCGCCGATGAACGAGCCTGCGAAAACCCCGGGCAGCATGCCCGCATCGAAACCAAATGGTGGCGCCGGACTGGCCAGCACGCGCATCAGCCATTCGGCCGAAGGGCCACTGAACGTCAGGCCCTGGATCTGCACCACGTCGAAGCTGGCCCGCGACACCGCGTAGGTCAGGTACCAGGCCAGCGCCACCGCCAGCCCCGTGCCAATGCCGCCGGCCCACATCCACAGCCGGTTGTCGCTGCGCAGCGAGAAGAACACCGCTACCGCCAGCCACGCCAGGCCGAATGCCAGCCCCGCGCCATGGCCCACGCCCAGCAGCCCCAACAGTTCGCGCGTTGAACCGCCCTCCACGGTCCACCAACCGGAGATCACGCCCCGCAGCGGCGCCAGGCTGCCCGAAAGCGCCGCCTGCGCCGTGACCGCGAACACCAGCCCCGACAGCAGCGCGCGCAGGTTGCCGTTGGCCGACAGCACCAGCAGCCGGCTGGCGCAGCCACGCGTCATGATCATGCCGGCGCCGAACAACAGGCCGCCGACCAGCGCACCCGACAGGCTGCCCCGGTTGGCAAGCTGGCGCGCGCTGTCCACATCCAGGCCACCCGCGAGGATCAGTGCCTGCACCACGACCAGCGCCGTGGAAAATGCCAGCAGCCAGACCGACAGCCTTTCGCCAAACCTGCCGTGCCAGAACTCGATGACCGCCGCGCGCAGGCAAAAGCGCGAACGCTGCGCGCAGATGCCGAACAGCACGCCAGTCACCGCGCCGCCTACGGCCAGCACGGCGCTGGTGCCGTATTGCTCCACCATGCTTGCCAGTTCGATCGCCATATTAAATAATCAAATAAGCAATAACTAATGAATATTAAGGGGGCATCATGAGATCCGAGATTGATCGCCGTCAACTTCTGCGGCGTTGCGGCTGCTCGGTGCTAGCAGCAGGCATGGGCGCCGCCTGGTCGCGCTACGCGCAGGCCACCGACGCTGACGCCGCTGCCCCACCGATGGTGCCGCGCGAGGTGGCGCCCCACTGCTGGTACGTGGAGGGCCTGTCGGCCCTGGGTTCGCCGGCCAACCAGAACTTCATCTCCAACGCCGGCTTCGTAGTCACGCCGGCGGGCGTGGTGGTGATCGACGCGCTCGGCTCGCCGTCGCTGGCGCAGCGCCTGCTGGTCGAGATCGCCCGCATTACCCCGCAGAAAGTCACCCACGTGGTGCTGACGCACTACCACGCCGACCACGTGTACGGCCTGCAGGTATTTGCCGACGTCGGGGTCAAGATCATCGCGCACCAGGCGGGGCGTGAATACCTGCTCTCTGACACCGCGCAGCTGCGCCTGCAGGCCTCGCGCGAGCAACTGGCGCCCTGGATCGACGCGCAGACGCGGCTGGTGACCGCTACCGAGTGGATCGATGCCCGGCGCGAATTCACGGTCGGCGGCACCCGCTTCGTCGTGCAGCCCGTGGGACCCGCGCACACGCCCGAAGACCTGGCAGTGTTTGTGCCCGATACCAAGGTGCTGTACGCGGGCGACCTGGTGTTTCGCCAGCGCATCCCCTTCGTGGGCCAGGCCGACAGCCGCAACTGGATCGCCTCGCTCGACAAGCTGCTGGCCTTCGGCGCCACGGTGGTGGTGCCCGGCCATGGGCCGGCATCCACCGAAGCCGTCCAGGACATGCGGCTCACGCGCGACTACCTGACCTACCTGCGCAAGGCCATGGGCCAGGCCGCACGCGACATGACACCGTTCGACGAGGCCTACAAGGCCACGGACTGGTCGGCCTTCGAGCAGCTTCCGCTGTTTGGCCCCGCCAACCGCATGAATGCCTACAACACCTACCTGCTGATGGAGCGGGAGGCACCATGACCCCGGCCTGGCGGCGCCGCGAATGGATGCTGGGCGCGGGGCTGGCCTGCGCGCTGCCCGGCGCCCTCGCTGCGGACAGGAACCTGCCGGCGCCTTCCTCCATGGCCGATGCACTGGCAGCCGCGCTGGCGCGGCGTGAACCCCTGGTGGTGATGGCCAGCCTCGTGGGCTGCCCTTTCTGCCGCATCGTGCGCGAGCACTACCTGCTGCCGGCCTGGCGCGAGGGCATGGCCGTGGTGCAGATTGACTTCAGGGATCCGCGTCCTGTGCGCGACTGGCAAGGGCGCGCCACCACGCAGGGCGAACTGGTCAAGGCCCTGGGTGTGAGCGTGGCGCCCACCGTAATGTTCTTTGGGCGTGCAGGCCGCGAGGTGGCCGAACGCCTCAGCGGAACCTACATCTCGGACTTCTATGGTGCCTACCTGGACCAGCGCATGGCCCAGGCCAGGGCAGCCGTTCGCGCCTGACCTGAATCGAGGGTTTTCACCAGGCCGATTTGGCATCACGGAGCCGGTCTTCACTCATAGAATCAATACATAAACATATGCTTATTTAAAGCGTCGCAACGTGGTTCCCAAGCCCCCAACCCTCTCCCTCTTCAATTGCCAGGAGCAGGCGTGAATCTACAGACATGGACATCAGGCCGGGTGCGCAAGGCACCCGAAAACTTCATACCGAGCAGCGGCGTGGGCACCGTCTTCGCCGAGGCGCGCGCCGGCCGGCGTGATTTCATCCGCAATGCGTTCGCCGCTGCGGCATCGGGCGTGGCCGCCAGCTCGGCGTTGGCCCAAGGCGCGGCCGCTGCGGGTGATGGTGACCCCGCCATCCTGAAGCTGCCAACCCACAGCACCGGCCTGGGCCAGCCGGTGGCCGCCGAGGGCTATGGCAAACCATCAAAGTACGAAACCAACGTGCAGCGCCGCACCAGTCCCGGCCTCACGCAGACGCGTCAGGCGTCGGTTTCTTTCGCGCCGCTGCAGTCGCTGTTCGGCATCGTCACGCCCAGCGGCCTGCACTTCGAGCGGCACCACCAGGGCTGGTGGGACATCGATCCGTCCCAGCACCGTCTCATGGTCAACGGCATGGTCAAGGCCTCCAAGGTCTTCACCATGGACGAGATCATGCGGCTGCCCTCGGTGTCGCGCTTTCACTTCATCGAGTGCGGCGCCAACACGGGCATGGAATGGGGCAACGTGGCCGTGCCCACGGTGCAGTACACGCATGGCATGCTGTCGTGCAGCGAATTCACGGGCGTGCCGCTGATCACCCTGCTGCAGATGGCGGGCGCCGACCTCAAGAAGGGCCGCTTCGTGCTGGCCGAAGGTGCCGACGGCTCGTCGATGACGCGCACCATTCCCATGGAGCTGATCGAATCGGGGGAGGTGCTCGTGGCCTATGGCCAGAACGGCGAGATGCTGCGGCCCGAGCAGGGCTACCCGCTGCGCCTGGTGGTGCCCGGCGTGCAGGGCGTGAGCTGGGTGAAGTACCTGCGCCGCATCGAGGTGGGCGACCAACCGTGGGCCTCCAAGGACGAGGCCGTGCACTACATAGACCTGTTGCCCGACGGCCAACACCGCCAGTACTCCAGCATTCAGGAGTGCAAGAGCGTGGTGACCACGCCCTCGGGCGGGCAGATGCTGCTCGACAAGGGCTTCTACAACATCACGGGACTGGCCTGGTCCGGCCGCGGCAAGGTCCAGCGCGTGGACGTGAGCGTGGACGGCGGGCGCAACTGGCGCACGGCGCGGCTCGAGTCGCCCGTGCTCTCCAAGTGCCTCACGCGCTTCAATATCGACTGGGTGTGGGACGGCCAGCCCGCCATCATCCAGAGCCGTGCCACGGACGACAGCGGCCATGTACAGCCCAACTACCAGCAGCTGCGCGCCGCGCGTGGCACGCGCTCGATTTATCACAACAACGCCATCCAGTCCTGGGCGGTGCAAGCCAGCGGGGAGGTGGTCAATGTTCAGCTCTCTTGAATGGCGCGCCGCTGCGCTGGCTGCGCTGCTGTGCGTGGGCCTGGGCGCCCAGGCGCAGGGCAAACCGGGCACCTACCCGGGCATCGGGCGCGATGCCACGCCGAAAGAAGTGGCGGCCTGGGACATCGACGTGCGCCCCGACTTCAAGGGCCTGCCCGCAGGGTCTGGCAGCGTCCAGCGCGGCCAAGATGTGTGGGAGGCCAAGTGCGCCTCGTGCCACGGCGTTTTTGGTGAATCGAACGAGGTGTTCAGCCCGCTCGTGGGCGGCACCACGCCCGAGGACATCAAGACCGGCCGCGTGGCGCGGCTGCGCGATGCGGGTTTTCCAGGGCGCACCACACTCATGAAGGTGCCTACAGTCTCCACCCTGTGGGACTATATCCACCGCGCCATGCCCTGGAACCAGCCCAAGTCGCTGAACACGGAAGAGGTCTATGCGGTAACCGCTTACCTGCTCAACCTGGGCGGCATCGTGCCTGACGACTTCACGCTCTCGGACAAGAACATCGCACAGGTGCAGGAGCGCATGCCCAACCGCAATGGCATGACAACGAGCCACGCCCTGTGGCCCGGCCCCGAGTTTGGCAAGAACCGCAAGCCCGACACGTCCGCCAAGGCCTGCATGCGGGACTGCGCCGTCGAGACCAAGGTGGCATCCAGCCTGCCCGACTTTGCGCGCAACAACCACGGCAACCTGGCAGACCAGAACCGGCCCGTGGGCGCGCAGCGCGGCGTACAGACCGCAGACCCTGCCACCACACCCAAGCCGGCGCCTGCGGCCGACGCAGCGGGCAAGGCTCCCATGGCGCTGCTGGAAAAGAACACCTGCACGGCCTGCCATGCGGCGGACAGCAAGCTCGTGGGACCGGCCTTCGCGGAGATCGCCAAAAAATACAGCGGCCAGGCCGACTACCTCGCGGGCCGCATCCGCGCCGGCAGCAATGGCGTGTGGGGCAATATCCCCATGCCCCCGCAGTCGCTTGGCGAGGACGAGGCGCAAGTCATCGCACGCTGGCTGGCTGGCGCTGCGGCCAAACCCTGAACTCACAACCTCGCCCCCTTTTTTTCAGATTCATTGCAACAGGAGACCACGATGATTTCTCGCATGACCTCTCGCAGGGTTGCCCTCCAGCAAAGCATGGCCGTTGCGGGCATGCTGGTGGCCGCAGGCGTGCTGCCCCGCACGGCCCTGGCCTTCAACAAGGACGCGTTTGACGCCAAGACCGTGGCCGACGTCATGAAGGCCCTGGGCGCTGGCGCCCCCGCCGAAAGCAAGGACGTGACCATCACCGGCCCCGACATCGCCGAGAACGGCGCCGTGGTGCCGCTGGGCGCTGCCACCACGCTGGCCGGCGTGAAGCAGCTGCTCGTGCTCGTCGAGAAGAACCCCAATACCCTGGTGGCGGCCTTCAATGTGACCGACGCCGTGGAGCCCAACTTCCTCACGCGCGCCAAGCTCGGCCAGTCGTCCGACGTGTACGCCGTGGCCATCACCAACGATGGCAAGGCGTTCTACGCCAAGAAGGAAGTCAAGGTCACCCTCGGCGGCTGCGGCGGCTGATACCAACCCATTTGCACAGGAGAAGAACATGGCAGATCCGATGCGCATCCGCGCCCAAGCCTCCGGCGGCAACGCCACCGTGCGTGTGCTCATGGCCCACGAAATGGAAACCGGCCAGCGCAAGGACGCTTCCGGCAAGACCATTCCCGCCTGGTATATCCAGGAGGTCACGGCCGCGCTCAATGGCAAGCCGGTGCTGACCGCCGAATGGGGCCCGGCCGTCTCGAAGAACCCCTTCATGCAGTTCACGGTCAAGGGCGCGAAGGCCGGCGACAAGATCGCCGTGAGCTGGAAGGACAACCGCGGAGAGACGCGCACCGACGAAGCCACGGTGAGCTGACCCTCTGGCGTTTCGGCCGCCCGTCCACCCGACGGGCGGCCTTGGCTTTTTTTCCACGCACTACACAAAGAGAGAGGTGGCCCCATGAGGAAGACAACACTGTGCGCCGTGCTGGCGCTCGTCGCATCCGCGCCGCATGCCTGGGCGCAGAAATCCGCGTCCGACGGCATCGCCGAGTACCGCGAGATGCTGCAGGACGGCAATCCCGCCGAGCTTTTCGAGGCCAAGGGCGAAGACCTGTGGAAGAAAAAGCGCGGCCCCAAGAATGCCTCGCTCGAAAGCTGCGATCTGGGCAAGGGGCCCGGTGTGGTCAAGGGCACCTTCGTGGAGCTGCCGCGCTACTTCGCCGACACCGGCAAGGTGCAGGATCTGGAATCGCGCCTGGTGACCTGCATGAGCCAGTTGCAGGGCATCGACCCCAAGGAAGTCATCGACGGAGCCTGGGGCAAGGGCGAGCGTGCCAACGTCACTGCACTGGCCACCTGGGTCGGCGCACAGTCCAAGGACATGAAGTTCAACCTGCCGCAGTCGCAGCCGCAGGAGCGTGCGTTCTACGAGGTCGGCAAGCGCCTGTTCTTTCAGCGCGGCGGCTCGCACGACTTCTCCTGCGCCTCGTGCCACGGCGAAGAGGGCAAGCGCATCCGCCTGCAGGATCTGCCGCACCTGAGCGGCAAGGTGGGCGACGGCGTGGGCTTTGCCGCCTGGCCGGCCTACCGCGTCTCCAATGGCCAGATGTGGACCATGCAGCACCGCCTGAACGACTGCTACCGCCAGCAGCGCTTTCCCGAGCCGATCTACGCCAGCGACGCTACGGTAGCGCTCGGCGTGTACCTCGGCGTGCATGCCAAGGGCACGAAGTCCGCCGTTCCGACCATCAAGCGCTGAGACAGGAGAGCACACGATGACACGCAAGAACACCCTCCGTTTCTCCCTCTCCTTCGCCGCTGCTGGCCTGGTGCTGGCAGGCTGCGCCGGAAGCATGTCGCAAGGAACGGGCATGACACCGGCCGAGCTCGACGCGCTGACCCAGAAGGTCGTCAAGGAGTCCTTCCGCGACAAGGGCATCGTCAAGGTCAGCCAAGCCTTCGCCGACGATCCCACCACCAAGGCCTGCGATGCGGCCGACGTAGCCGGGAAGCCGCTGTCCGCCGAACGCAGCAAGGAGCTGGAAGCACTCAATATGAAGACAGTGCACTGGCCCGCCGACGGCAAATACCTGGGCGACTGGAAGGAAGGCGAGAAGATCGCCCAAAGCGGTCGCGGCCGCACCTGGACCGACAAGGCCGGAGCTGCCAACGGCGGCAATTGCTACAACTGCCACCAGATCACCAAGGAAGAAATCTCCTTCGGCACCATCGGCCCGAGCCTCTACAACTACGGCAAGATCCGCGGCGTGACCGATCCGAGCAGCCCACAGGCGCAGGAGATCGTCAAGTACACCTGGGGCAAGATCTGGAACAGCAAGGCCTACAACGCCTGCTCCAACATGCCGCGCGCAGGCCATGCCGGCATCCTCAACGAGAACCAGGTGCGCGACATCGTGGCCCTGCTGCTCGATCCGAAATCTCCCGTCAACCGCTGAACGCGCCTTGCCCCGCCACGGCCCCGTGCGGGCCGTGGCGCGCCTCCCCATCATGACCCTTTCCAAGCGTGACTTCCTGCAGGTGCTGGGCGCCGCCAGCGTGGCTGGCATGGCCCTCTCGCGCCATGCCCAGGCCGATGCCGCCACGGCGGGCAATGCCTTGTACGACGTGCCAGCCTTCGGCAACGTTTCCTTTTTGCACATGACCGACTGCCATGCGCAGCTGCGTCCCGTCCATTTCCGCGAGCCGAACGTCAATATCGGTATCGGCGCGATGAAGGGACAGCGCCCTCATCTGGTGGGGGAGCACCTGCTCAAGTCCATCAACGTGCGCCCCGGTACACCGAACGCGCATGCATTCACCTACCTGGACTTCGAGCAGGCCGCGCGCCGCTATGGCCGCGTGGGCGGCTTCGCGCACCTCTCGACGCTGGTGCAGCGCATGAAGGCCAGCCGCAAGGGCGCGCTGCTGCTCGACGGCGGTGACACCTGGCAGGGCTCGGCCACGTCGCTGTGGACGAACGGGCAGGACATGGTGGACGCCTGCAAGCTGCTCGGCGTGGATGTGATGACCGGCCACTGGGAATTCACCTACGGCATGGAGCGCGTGCAGGAGATCGTGGAGAAGGACTTCGCGGGCAAGGTGGATTTCGTCGCGCAGAACGTCAAGACGGCCGACTTCGGCGACCCGGTGTTCAAGCCCTACGTGATCCGCGAGATCAACGGCGTGCCCTGCGCCATCATCGGCCAGGCCTTCCCTTACACACCCATAGCCAACCCGCGCTACATGGTGGCCGACTGGAGCTTTGGCATCCAGGACGACAACCTGCAGAAGATGGTGGACGAGGCCCGCGCCAAGGGCGCGAAGGTGGTCGTCGTGCTCTCGCACAACGGCATGGACGTGGACCTGAAGATGGCCAGCCGCGTACGTGGCATAGACGCCATCCTGGGGGGGCACACGCACGACGGCATACCCGTGCCCACGCTGGTCGAGAACGCGGGTGGCAAAACCATCGTGACCAATGCAGGCTCGAACGGCAAGTTCCTCGGTGTGCTTGACTTTGACGTGAAGGACGGCAAGGTCCGCGACTTTCGCTACCGCCTGCTGCCCGTGTTTGCCAACCTGCTGCCGGCCGACAAGACCATGGACGCGCTCATCACGCGCATCCGCGCGCCCTACGAGGCCAAGCTCTCCGAAGTGCTGGCCCGCACCGACGGCACGCTGTACCGACGCGGCAACTTCAACGGCACGGGCGACCAGTTGCTGCTGGACGCCATGCTGGAAGTCCAGGGCGCGCAGATCGCGTTCTCGCCGGGCTTTCGCTGGGGCACGACGCTGCTGCCGGGCCAGGACATCACGCGCGAGTGGCTCATGGACATGACGGCCACCACCTACTCCTACGCCACCGTGACCGAAATGACCGGCGCCACGATCAAGACCGTGCTGGAGGACGTCTGCGACAACATCTTCAACCCCGACCCGTACTACCAGCAGGGCGGCGACATGGTGCGCGTCGGCGGCCTGAGCTACACCTGCGACCCCACGGCGGGCGCGGGGCGGCGCATCGACAACCTGCGGCTGGGGAATGCCCCGCTGGAGGCCGACCGCGTCTACAAGGTGGCCGGCTGGGCACCCGTGGCCGAGGAGGCCAAGAGCGCGGGCAACAAACAGATCTGGGAAGTGGTGGAACCCTGGCTGCAGTCCAAGAAGGTCATCGCTCCGCGCAAGCTCAACGAGCCCGCGCTGAAAAACGTGCTGCCCAACCCGGGAATTGCCTGAATTCAGATAAAAAACGGCTCCAGCGCTTATCTGGCAAGCGCTGGCAGCTATCTTTTTTATTTCAGCAACGCCCCTGCGCGGTCCCTAGAATCCCGCATGGCCTCCGCAGACTTCCACGCTCTCGTCACCTCCACCCTCGCCATCGCCTTCGCGATCTCGGCCCTGTTCGGGGCCGTGGCGCGGCACACGCATTTCTGCACCATGGGCGCGATCAGCGATGCCGTGGCCTTGGGCGACTGGCTGCGCATGCGCCAGTGGGCCATGGCCGTGGGCGTTGCCATGTGCGGCTTCGCGGTGCTGGTCGCCATGGGCTGGGTGGACCCGGCCCAGACGCTCTACGCCTCCACCAGCGTGCTGTGGCTCTCGGCCCTCGTGGGCGGGGCGCTGTTCGGCTTCGGCATGGTCATCGCCTCGGGCTGCGGCAGCAAGAACCTGATCCGCCTGGGCGGGGGCAGTCTCAAGTCGCTCGTGGTGTTCGTGGTGATGGGCCTGGCGGCGTTCGCCACGCTCAAGGGCATCACGGCCGTCCTGCGGGTGCTCACCGTCGATGCGGTGCAGTGGCCGCTGCAGGGGCAGGCCTTCCTGCCCGACGCGCTGGCCCGCTGGTCGGGCCTGCCAGTGCATGCGCTGCCGACACTGCGATTGGGCACGGGCCTGTTGCTCGGCGGACTGCTGATCGCCTGGGCCGTGGCGGGCGGGCGGCGCGATGCGCGCAGCCTGCTTGGCGGCACGGGCATCGGCGCGCTGGTCGTGGCGGCATGGTGGCTCAGCGGCCACTGGGCCGAGGTGCAGGAACACCCGCAGACGCTGGAGCACATGTACGCCGCCACCTACACGGGCCGCATCGAGGCGCTCAGCTTCGCCGCGCCCCTGGCCCATACGCTCGACTGGCTGCTGTTCTTCAGCGACCGCAACAAGGTGCTCACGGTGGGCGTGGTGTCGGTGCTGGGCGTCATCGCGGGCGCGGCGGCGCATGCGCTGTACACGCGCGAATTCCGCTGGCAGGGCTTCGCGAACACGGATGACCTGGCGCACCACCTCACGGGGGCGGCGCTCATGGGCGTGGGCGGGGTCACGGCCATGGGCTGCACGATCGGCCAGGGCCTGAGCGCGATTTCCACGCTGCACCTGGCGAGCTTTCCGGCCGTGCTCGCCATCATTGGCGGGGCGGTGGTGGCGCTGCGCTACCAGAATTGGCGCATCGAGCGCAGCGTTAGCTGACAGGCAGGGCGGCTGGCGCCAGCGGCAGGCGCACCACGGCGTCCAGCCCGGTCACGCGCGCGCCTTCCATCCGGTTGGTGAGGGTGATGGAGCCCTGCAGCGCCTGCACGATCTCGTGGCAGATGGCCAGCCCCAGGCCGCTGCCCGTGCGCACGTCGCCTGCAGAGAAGGGCTGAAAGAGCCGCGCCGCCAGTTCTTCGTCGATGCCGCTGCCGTGGTCGCTCACGGTCAGCGCCACGTGCCGGCCGTCGGTGCGCAAATCCACGGCCAGCTCGCTTCCCTCGGGCGCGTGGCGCACGGCGTTGTGCAGCAGATTGCGGCTGAGCTCGCGAAGCATCCATTCGTGCGCCTGTACCGGCGTGGCCTCGGTGTGGATGCCAAAGTCCAGGTCACGCTGGGCGATGAGGGGCGAAAGATCGAGCGCCACGGCGCGCAGCACCTCGTCCAGGCGCGTGGCGGGTGGCGTGCTTTGCTGGCGCAGCTGCTCCACCTTGGCCAGGGCCAGCATCTGGTTGGCCAACTGCGTGGCGCGGTCCACGGTGTCGCTGATCTCGTGCAGGGCCTGGCGGGGCTCCACGTCGCCATGCAGGGCCGACTGCACCTGGGTCTTGAGCACGGCCAGCGGCGTGCGCAGCTGGTGCGAGGCATCGCGCACAAAACGTTTTTGGTGCGCCAGCAGGTGCCGCAGGCGCTGCATGACCTCGTTGGTGGCATCGATCAGCGGCTGCAGTTCGAGGGGGGCAGAAAAACCCGCGATGGGGCTCAGATCGCCCGCCTTGCGCGCCTGCAGATGGTGGCTGAGCTGGCGCACGGGCTGGGTGGCGCGCTGCACCACCAGCACCACGGTGACGGCGATCATGGCGATCAGGAGAGCCTGGCGCAGCAGGGTGTTCCACAGGATCTGCAAGGCCAGGGTTTCACGCACTTCCAGTGTCTCGGCCACCTGGATGACGGCCATGCCGCGCCCCTCGGGGCTGACCACGGGCTGCAGCAGCACAACCACGCGCACGTCGCGGTTGCGAAACCGGGCGTCGTAGAAATCCACCAGGGCCGCATAGGGTGGCTGGTCCGGGATCTTTCCGCGCCAGACCGGCAGGTCTGCAAAGCCCGAGATCAGCTCGCCCTGCAGGCTGGAGACGCGGTAGAACATGAGGCTCTGGCTGTCGGCCTCGAAAGCCTCCAGGGCCGCATAGGGCACGGTGGCGCGCAGCTGTGCCGCATCGTCGAAGCCGGTCACGCCGAGTTGCTCGCTGATCGTCTTGGCGGACGCGAGCAGCGTGCGGTCGTAGGCGGTGTGGAGCGAGTCCAGGGTTTGCCGGTACAGGCTCAGCGTATTGAAGCCAATGAAGAGCACCACCGGCAGCAGAATGCCCAGCAGCAGGCGCCGTCGCAGGGAGTGGTGGCGCTGTGGGGCGGCGCTCTTCATGTGTCGGCGCGCAGCAGATAGCCTAGCCCGCGCAGCGTCATCAACGTGAGGCCCGTGCCCGCCAGTTTCTTGCGCAGGCGATAAACGACGACCTCGATGGCCTCGTACTGCACATCCAGTTGGCCGGGGAACACCAGCTCAAAGAGCCGCTCCTTGGCCACGGCGTGCCCCGGCTGGGCCAGCAGGGCGTGCATCAGCGCCAGTTCGCGCGGCGTGAGTTCCATGGCTTCGCCACGCAGGTAGATGGCGCCACTCTCTTTTTCATAGCTTATAGCGCCCACCTGTATTGCGCTGGAGGCCAATTTTGCTTGTGGTGCATCGCCGATGCGGCGCACCAGGGCGCGCAGGCGCGCCTCCAGTTCATCCAGGTCAAAAGGCTTGGGCAGGTAGTCGTCGGCGCCAGAGTTCAATCCCATGACGCGGTCACCCACCGTGCCGCGCGCGGTCAGAATGAGCACGGGCGTGCGCAGCCCGCGTGCACGTGCCTGTTCCAGCACCTGCAGGCCGTCCAGGCCGGGCAGGGTCAGGTCCAGAATGACGGCGTCGGGCTGGCAGTCCACCCACTGGCGCAGGGCGGAGCGCCCGTCGCCCACCGCCGTCACCTCCATGCCGCGCCGGGCCAGGGCGCGGTGCAGGGTGGCTTGCATGGTGGGGTCGTCTTCTACAAGGAGCAATTGCATGCGCGGCACCATAGCACCGTC